>JAUVIX010000194.1 GCA_030592565.1 Chlorobiota bacterium | reverse complement strand
CGAGGTATAAAATGGATTAAACGTGCCGGTGTTAAAAAAATTGAGCCAGGGAAGGCAATTTATGAAACCCTGGATGGTGAAACCAAAGAGAAAGAGTTTGATTTTGCAATGCTAATCCCCGGCTTCTCAGGTCCTGGATTAAAAGCGTATGACAAAAATGACGAGGATATAACATCTAAAGTCTTTATGCCAAACGGATTTATGAAGGTTGATGCTGATTATACAGCTAAGCCTTATGAAGAATGGGTAGTGGAAGACTGGCCTGAGACATACCAAAACCCTGATTACGAAAATGTTTTTGCGGCCGGGATTGCATTTGCACCTCCACACTCCATTTCAAAACCAAGAAAAAGTAAAAACGGAACTCCTATCTTCCCTGCACCTCCACGTACGGGTATGCCATCTGGTGTAATAGGTAAGATTGTTGCCCAAAATATTTATGAATGGATTAAAACAGGCAAACCGGAACTGAAGCACAGAGCATCTATGGGGAAAATGGGTGCTGCCTGCGTTGTGTCAGCCGGATATGGATTGTACAAAGGTGCAGCTGCAACAATGACTGTGCAACCTATTGTTCCTGACTGGGAAAAATATCCCGAGTATGGCAGAAATATAAAGAATACTATTGGAGAACCCGGACTTGCAGGTCACTGGCTAAAATGGTTTATGCACTATATGTTCCTGCACAAAGCAAAAGGATATCCTTTTTGGTATCTGCTACCTGAATAATTTCATAATTCATAAAATGAAAACATAAAAACATAAATATCATGCAACATAAAATTAACAGACGACATCGCTCAGATGAAGCATTTGCTCCAACACCTACCAAATCAACACTTTTCTGGCGTGGGTTTATTCCATGGCAAGCCTGGAGATGGGTCGTCCTGAATATAAAAATTCTAAAAATTGTTGTTGGCGGACATTCTTAGAGTTGACAATTTACAACACTCTGATTCTTATCATAATTTAAAGAAATGAAGATAATAGTAAGACTACTTACCCTGGTAATTATAATCATTTATACCCAGTTTGGTTATACTCAGCCTCTACCATACATGTCGGCTGATAAATATAAAGCAGAAATACAAAAACAGAGAAAAGGGATAAATATTAAGCTTAAATACGGAGATAAAACACCATTATCTGTTGATCAGTTGAAAGATTTCAATGGATTAAATTATTTTCCTGTTGATTCTAAATACTACATAAAAGCAACTCTTGTAAAAGAGCCTACACAGGAAAAGCAATTATTGCAAACATCCACCGACAGGGAACCGGAATATATCAAATATGGCAAAGTTCATTTTATGATTGATACTTTCAATTTAACTTTAACCGCATATCAGACTCCTCCTGACAAGCAAATAAAAAAAGAAGACAATAGTCTTTTTATCCCATTCAAAGATGAAACCTCAGGTATGGAATGTTATGGAGGTGGAAGATATATTGAATTTGATATCTCTGAAGAGGGAGACACTGTTTACCTGGATTTTAACAAAGCTTATAATCCCTACTGTGCATATAATAATAAGTTTTCCTGCGTTATTCCACCTCCTGAGAACTGGTTGCCTGTAAGGATCGAAGCCGGTGAGAAGAAGTTTGAGGAATAGACATGAGTTTAGTTGAATCAAAACATGAAGTATTTATCTATTATTGTTTTTCTTTCGATTTTCTTGTTTGCTTGCACAAGCAATAAGCAAGATTCATCGCAGGTAACAGCAGTTAAAATATATGAATTTGAAATTAATGATGGATTTATTCAACCGATTAAATCCGAAACGGCAGTTGTTTATTATGATTCCACTTTTTGTCTTTTTTTTCAAAACATAAAGACCAAGGAGCTTATACGTTGTAATCTTTATGAAAAGAATGCAGGAATTCATTACGATAAAGAAATCATAATAAAAAATCATTATTGTAGTTTGTTTTTTTCTTCAACAGATTCAATATTTTCTTTCATTAATAAAACCAACCAAATATTTCTAAAAAATTCATCAGGGGTGACTTTGAGAACATACCAGATCAGTGAGAAATATGTTCCTTTATCAACTCCGTTGATAAAATTAACTGGTAGTAATGGTCGCTTGTTGTTGGGCAACTCAAGCAAAAACTTTAATTTTGGTAAACTGGAGCAAAGGAAAGTGTTTTATGAAAATGTTAAACCATTACTGATAGTTGATATAGTAGATTCAATTCCTACTTGCATGGCATTTGGTGACTTTCCTGAGAAATATATTGTCTCCGGAGACAATTTTTTTGATCCAAATCCTTCGGCATGTTTTGGTAATGACGGCTTAATTTGTGTTTCGTTTGGAGCTGACGATTATTTATATTTATACAACGATTCAACTATGGTATTAAAGAAGAAAGTGAAAAGCGAGTTTATTAATAGGTTTAATCCTTATCCCGACTCAAAAACTTTCGATATGCTTTATTATAAAAACTATACACTTGAAGAACCAAAACATACTGACATCATTTTCGACCCCTGGAATAATTTGTATTACAGAGTTGTAAGACACAGATTTGAAGAAAGAAAAAATATTATGATAAATACATGGTCTGTTATTGTTCTGGATGAAAAGTTGAATATACTCTATGAAAAGTTATTTGATTATCAATATGATCCAAACGTATTTGTCTCAACACCATTTGGGATATTAATGCTGAATATCGGTCGTTCAATAAATAATAATTTGGTTTTTGAGATTATTAAATTTAGTAAATATGAATAGAGTATATTTTTTTATTTCTATTTTTTTTATTTCCTCTCTAATATCTTGCAATAACCGGTATAAAGATGAAACAAATGCATTTCAAAGCTATTTACTTGAAAATTTCAATGAAAAAATCCCATCAGACAGTCATGAATACGTATTACTTAGTCAGTTTTATTGCGCCGGTTGCGTCCAAAGAATACTTATTGACATTTCTAATAAATTGAAGAATAGCCATAACGATTCAATCACTGTTATAACTTATGATTTAAAAAAAGTCCCTCAGAATCTCAAGAAAAAAGTTACGGTTCTGTTGGATAAAAATGCGAGATATGAACATATTTTCTCAATTGCAAATGTTGCAATAGTAAAAACAAATAACGGCCAGGTTATGGATGTAAAAATAATAAATCTGGATGATATTGAATGGCAGGATAAAAATTGATTTGTACATTTACAAATACTAAACCGCTTCACAGAACCTAAAGGCTTTACCAAAAACAAATTATAACATTAGAATTTATACTGATACAGTGGATAAATCAAGACAATTTAGCCTGAATAATTCATAAATATTTTAGTGGGTTAAGCATTTTTTTTGGGTAGAATGTTATTTTTTTCTCTTTACTTTTGTTTTGACACAAAAGTAACAAAAAGTCATTCCGATAATCATCGGAATGAAATTTTTCCCTATTTTTCTCATCCTCACAATTGCCACGAAACCCAAGCCCTGATCAATTACAACTGATATAAAATTTTTCTAACAGGAATAACCAAGATGGTTGCTTGACATATCTGCCATTCAAGGATTTCTTACACAATTCCAACCCTAATTATTGCGGTGGAAAAACTACGTGAAAAAACTTAATGCCCTTCGGCAATCGCAAGCGATTGCTTCTATTATAAATGCAACGCATTTATTTGTGCGCAGGCACGAAAATTCAGCGGGCGTGGGCAGGCAAGTGGGGTGATAGCTTTGGATTTTTTTGATCTTGCCACCGCTAAAGCTCACGCGGTTGGTTACTTTATATCAAGATAAAGTAACATAAAAAACATTTTAACAAATCTGAGGAAAGAGACAAGTATGGTAGGTCATTTTTCAATACGCTTATTTTTCAGAACAAAAAATCATTTTAGCATCCCCTTAACATCATCTAAATTACCATCATTCTTTGCCGGCTTCAGTCCCATAATACGTGTGATTAACGGATAAATGTCAACATTAATAAAAGTTGGTGCAGAATATCCCTTCTTAAAAGCAGGACCATAAGCATAAAAAATAGCATGCATATCTTTATTTGCATTGTCGTAACCATGTGTTCCGTTTCCAACCCTCGTTTTATCCTTTTCGACAATGCTCCAGCTACTGTCAGCAACAACAACAATGTCAAGAGTACGAGGATTCATCCCATAATGCAGCCTTTCCGGTAATTCTCCTGATTTCCAGGTTGTGATGTGCGGGATTTGTTTTAATTGCAAATACAGACTGTCAATATATCCCTCTTTTGCTTTTATTATATAGTTCGGATTATAGCCCTGAATAATCTCAACCCAATCCATATTAATTGACTGACTTAATACAACCTTCCGTTCATCTGAGATGTTTCCCATCCCGTGGTCGTAGGTTACAATTATATTGATTTTATCAGCAATTGGCAGCTTTTCTACTTTAGCCATAAAGACACCCACCAGCGAATCGAGGTACACAATCTCCTTTTTCATCTCCTCGCTATCAGGGCCATATTTATGTCCTTTTGAGTCGGGTTCGTGCATATACCATAGAATCAGGTGCGGCCTTTGTGCATCAGGAAGTTGCAACCAGGATATTACCGAATCAATTCTTTGCTCAAAGGGAAAATTGTGATCATACTTCTTAGTGTAGGACGGCACCATACCCTCAATATCTGCCTCAGAGCCAACCCAGAAAAATGTGCCGGCTTTTATCCCCTGTTTCTCGGCAGTATTCCAGATAGGTTCTCCGCCATAGAAAGTGCCGTCTTCAACAGCTTTTCGGTCTCTGATTGCATAATATCTGTCAGTTTCCGGGTCATAAAATGTATTAAGCACAATTCCATGATGATCGGGATATAGACCCGTTGCAATTGTGTAATGATTCGGGAAAGTTTTTGATGGAAACGAAGGCTGTAATGATTCGGCTTTAATCCCCATTTTTGCAATTTTGTCAAGATTTGGTGTAGGTACCTTATCGGCATAATCCCAACGAAATCCATCTAAGGAGAGCATTACTACATAAGGAGTTGAATTAGTATTATCTGATACCTGTCGGCAAGCAGAGAAAATGAGAATCAATAGGCCTGACAATAGAATTGTTTTTTTCATAATTGAAAAAAGCCCTGGATTGTTCCAGGGCTTTTAATTTATAGTTGAAATAATCTATAACGAAATTTTAACACCTACGTTGAATGTTCTTGGTAAACCAAGAAAAACTTCAGCTCTGTTTACATCATGATTAAATTCATCATTTGGACCACTATTTCCATTATAAGCACTATTGTCAAGGGCATCCTGAACGTAGAAAGTATCGAAGAGGTTGAAGACGTGTGCAAATACATCCAGGCCAACTTTGCCTTTCAATGGAATCTGATAACTAAAGTGTAAATCAAATACAGAGTATGATGGAAGTTTCCATACCTGCTGTCTGTCAGTTTCATCATCCCTTCCCATTGGATCGAAATCTGCAAAGTAATTTGCATTATATTTCCAGGTAAACATAATGTTCATTCCTTTAACTGGGTATAATGTTGCATATAATCCAAACTGAGTTTGTGGAGCATCACCAACTTTTAGGTCTTTTGCGTAAACATTAACAGAATCTTCAATAATACCACCACTTTGATTGTCATAATCTTTAATTGTTGCATTTACATCGCTCAGGTATTTCCAGTTTGCTATTGAAGCAATAGCACCGATTCCAATAAATTTGATAGGGCGGTAAGTTCCTTCAAATTCAAAACCCTGATGATTTTGTTCCATTCCTGTAATAAACGCAATTCCTGTTGTAGCCGAGTCAATCCTGACACTTCTTGTAAAAGATCTGTCTGACCAGTTAGTATAGTAATAATTACCTTTTAATCTCAATTTGTCATTCACAGAGTTATATATAACTCCTACCTCGAATGACGTGAATTTCTCATTTACAGGGTCTTGTGCAACAGTTCCATCTGCATCGTCAATTACGTTATCGAAGATAGGTACTTTTGAAATTAAACCAACATTAGCAAATACGCTGAATGTTTCAGAAACATTATAGTTAGCACCCACTTTAATTTGATAGCCGGTAATCCAGTTTGTTTTCGATGCCAGCTCTCCACTGGCTATATTTGGATTGCCATTAGCTAATGTGTCGGCAGTTTTGAAATGATTAACATAAGAGTATTTAATCATTGAATATCCTAGTGTGCCATAAACTGATAAGTTTCCTGTTGAGTATTCAGCCTGTGCATAAGCACCAAGCCAGTCAACACTATTTGTGTTATGATAAGCAATTTTATCACCTAATTCTTTTTCGTGCTGACTCGGGTCAGTATCAAATTGATTACCCGAATATGTATATGAGGATAAGCCTAGCAAGTCACGTACTTCCCTGAAGTGGTCAATTTCTGCAGTTCTCCAGTCAATGCCAAATTGCATTTTAAATTTTTCAGTAAAAGCAACTTTTACTTTGGAGATTGCACCGATGGTCCACTGGTTATTTACAGAGTTTCTGAGGATACCTTGTCTGGAATAGGTGTGTGACAGGTTGCTGTCGATGGTAGCATTCCAATTTACAATTCTGGTTGGCTCACTATCATAGTCATATTGCATTTTTCCATAAGTACCTGTACCACCACCTGTACCTCCGGAATAATATACTGTAGTAAACTGAGAAACTTTCTCGCTCCATTGAGCATACCAGTTAAGGTTGGTAATGGGTTTGTGATAAAAGTTTTCTCTTTCATTAAGGAAGCCTTTATCATGCCTGTCAAAGGTTTTTCCATTGAAGCTTTGCTTTCCATTGTAGTTTTCATCAACAACATTCCAGTTTTCATTATAAAGCCTTCCATTATTTGATTGTGGAAAGGCATCAATTGTACTTTGGTCGGCTCCTATATCTTTTGCATAAGTACTATCATAAGCAGCCGCATTTTGCTTATATAGATTTTGTCCGTGTCGTTGAGGTGCACCTATAGCATAAATTTCCAGACGGTGGTTCTTGTTGATATTGTAACTAGCACCAAGATAATATGCCCAGGCATCAGTCCAGGTTTTGTCAACTACCCCTTGCCCGACTTTGCGAACAGCACTAACGCTCACAGCAAATTTTTCATTAATCAACCCAGTATGTCCT
>JAUVIX010000052.1 GCA_030592565.1 Chlorobiota bacterium | reverse complement strand
GGGGTTGGGGTACAAGCAACAAAGATGTTTGGTGAATTATATTTTGGTATTATTACCGCCATTCTTACACTTTTAATATTAATTTTTTCTGAGATAATTCCTAAGACGATTGGTGCAAGGTATTGGAGACGTTTGGCATTGGTTTCCGGAAAAATTATCAATATAATGGTAATTATTACCTTTCCTTTAGTGATAATGACAGGTTATATAACAAAGCTGTTTTCCAGAAACTTAGGTGATCTGTCCGTGAGTAGGGAAGAAATATCTGCAATGGCTACAATTGGAACAGAAGAAGGTATTTTTGAGGAGAAAGAGAATAAAATTATTCAAAATTTAATTAGGCTTAAAAATGTTAAAGTTTCGGAAATAATGACGCCCAGAGTAGTTGTTACGGTAGCAGATGAAAACATGTCATTAGAAGATTTTCTTATAAAAAAGGAGTTTCTTCATTACTCACGCATTCCTGTCTATTCAAAAAACATTGAGAATATTACAGGTTATGTTTTTCGTCAATCTGTATTTGAAAAACTTGCTGAAGATGAAACCAATTTAAAACTTCGGGATATTTGTAGAGAAATTGTAATTGTTCCTGAATTTCAAACACTTATGAACTTATGGGAAATTTTACTCGAAAAGAAAGAACATATCGCACTTATTGTGGACGAGTATGGTGGAATGGATGGAATTGTAACAATGGAAGACATAATTGAGACCGTATTAGGTTTAGAAATTGTAGATGAGAAAGATAGGATAATAGATATGCAACAGTATGCTCGTGAAAGATGGAATGAGCGAAAAGCTAAGTATAATATTCTTGATAATTCAGAAAAATAGCACCACCCAATTGAGCAGCCGGCAACCTAAAATGTATATATTTGGAATTAATGTTTACAGCTTACAATCTTATCAGGATAATGAATATCAAATTAAAACTACTTTTGATGTTTCGTTTCCAAACAAAGAATATTCTTGTTTTGGAATAAACAACCAAGTAAAAAAGTAAAATATATAGGAACTGTAAATTATAAAAATGGGAAATTTAAAAATTTATATTGGTATCATAACAGAAATAGTAGAGTTTATAGGCGTTTTAACGATCTTTTTAGGTGCATTATATTCTCTTATAAGATTTTTAATATCTATCACAAATAAGAAAGCCGATAATTACATTAAACTTCGTCAATCATTGGGGAAATCAATTCTTCTGGGACTAGAAATACTTATCGCAGCTGATATAATGTCCACGGTTGTTGAGAACCCGATATTGAAGTCTGTCAGCATTTTGGGATTAATTGTTCTTATTCGTACATTCTTGAGTATGTCATTACAAGTTGAGCTTGAGGGAAGATTCCCGTGGCAAAGAGCTATCACCAAAGCAGAATGAACAGAATAAATAACATAGGGGAGTGTAATTTAAACTCGGTCTGATTAACTGATTATCGGTTTTTTAGTAATTCCTTTTCCTTATTTATAAATCTTTTTTATACTTTTGGATTTTTATTCTGAAAAGGTATGCTACCTGTAATATTATCATTTATAGAAATAAAGTTTCTGGATGTCCTTGATATCCTGTTTGTTGCTTTATTACTTTATACCTTATATAATCTTCTGAAAGGAACGGTTGCCATTAACATCTTTTTTGGTATCGTTGCGTTTTATTTGTTATGGAAGCTTGTTGTAGCTCTTGATATGGAGATGCTTAGCGAAATTTTTGGTGCTTTCATTAGTGTTGGGTTTATTGCTTTGATAGTTGTTTTTCAACCTGAAATAAGAAAGTTTCTGCTGATGCTTGGTACACCTGGATTTATAAAGAAAAAGCGCCACAGATTGTTTTTCTGGAAATTTGAGGTTGGAAGCACCATTCAGCTTGAAATAGAAGAGATAATCAAGGCTTGTCGTGATATGGCGGAAACAAAAACAGGAGCACTTATTATCATTGCCAAAAAAAGCGGACTTGAACAATTTGTGGAAACAGGTGAGAGGATTGATGCCATTATTTCCGCTTCGCTGCTTGAAAACATTTTCTTTAAAAACAGTCCTTTGCACGATGGTGCTGTCATAATTCGTAATAATAAGATAGTTGCTGCCCGCTGTATTCTCCCTGTGTCTTCAAGTAATGAGATTTCATCACATTTTGGGTTACGCCACAGATCCGCCATAGGCCTGACAGAGCAGTCGGATGCTATTTCAATTATTGTTTCAGAGGAAACCGGCAATATATCATACTCTATCGGGGGTGATATTACCGAAAAAGTATCATCTGTTAATCTTAAGAATATGATTTTAGAGGAGTTGTCATAATCTTCAAATCTTACAGATAATTTCATTAAACCCCGAATTATTCGTCAGGAATACTAAAACAGTACAAAATAATGAATTCATAAGGGTTAAACATTAGAATTAAAGAGTTGCAATAAAATTATTGAAACTCCGAAGGAGTGGAATGATTATAAACTCAGGATACCCCTATGTTTTAAACCCTGAAAGGGTGGCATATTCCCTTGACCTTTATTATTCCATCCCTTCAGGATTATTATGCTGGTTTGTATCGTTTTATAGTAATATCATCCCTTTGGGATTGATTTGATTAATTTTTCACAATTTTTCCTAATCTAATTTAATATTTTCTACTTTTGACCAACTTAAATTTATAGTTATGAAACTAACAACAGTAAGTGCTATTTCGCCGGTTGACGGTAGGTACAGGAAAAAAGTTGAAGGGCTCGCATACTATTTTTCGGAAGCTGCCCTCATCAATTATCGCATTTTTATGGAGACGGAGTATTTTATTGCTCTTGTTGAACTCCCGCTTCCTCAGCTTAAGGGTTTTGATAAAGATCAGATTGAGGATGTAAGGGCCATCAGCAGGGACTTCTCTTTTGAGGATGCCGATGAGGTTAAGAAAATAGAGGATGTGACCAATCACGATGTCAAAGCTGTTGAGTATTATCTGAAAAAGAAGTTCGACAAGCTTGGCCTTGGTGATTTTATGGAGTTTATCCATTTTGGGCTTACATCTCAGGATATTAACAATACGGCAGTTCCATATTCTCTGAAACTGGCTTATGATGAGGTTATAACTCCTCAACTTTTAAAGATTGTGGATAATCTGACAGCAATGGCCAAAGAGTGGAAAAATATGCCTATGCTTGCACGTACCCACGGACAGCCTGCTTCACCCACGACACTTGGTAAAGAAATCTATGTTTTTGTTGAAAGGCTTAAGCGGCAGATTAAATTGCTGAATGCAGTTCCGTTTTCTGCAAAATTTGGAGGGGCTACCGGAAACTTTAATGCACATTTTGCTGCATATCCTGAAATTGACTGGGTGAGTTTTGCAAATGAATTTCTGAAAAATATTGGACTTGAAAGGCAAAAGGTGACAACCCAGATTGAGCATTATGATGATATGGCTGCATATTTTGATGGAATGAGACGGATAAATACGATACTTACAGACCTGTCGCGTGATATATGGGCTTACATTTCAATGGGTTACTTCAAGCAAAAGATCAAAGAGGGAGAGGTGGGTTCGTCAACAATGCCTCATAAGGTGAACCCCATAGATTTTGAAAATGCAGAAGGTAATTTTGGAGTTGCCAATGCATTGTTTGGTTTTATGGCTGAGAAGTTGCCTGTATCGCGCTTGCAGCGCGACCTGACTGATTCCACAGTTTCCAGAAATGTTGGGGTGCCTGTTGCTCACTCTTTACTTGCTTATAAATCGTTGATGAAAGGTTTGAATAAGCTGATTTTGAATGAAGACAGGATAAAGCAGGATTTGGAGGATAACTGGGCTGTTGTTGGCGAGGCCATACAGACAATTCTTCGTAGGGAGGGCTTCCCGAAGCCTTATGAAAAACTTAAGGAGCTGACAAGAAAGAATGAAAAAATTGACAAAGATGCAATTCATAAATTTATTGATAAATTGAAGATTTCTGACGAGATAAAGATTGAGTTGAAGAGACTTTCGCCGGAAAATTATACGGGTGTTATTAAGTTTTAATTGACAAGTGTTGTTTAATAGTTATTTTTGCGCACAAATTATATTAAGGTAAGATGGAATTAAGTAAGATATTAGCGATTACAGGTAGGCCGGGGTTATATAAAATGCTGGCACAGACAAAAAACGGATTAGTTGTTGAATCACTTCTTGATGGTAAAAGGCTTACGGCTTTCAGTCATGAGCGTATTAGTTCTCTGGAGGAGATCAGTATTTTTACTACGGATGAAGATCTTCCTCTTAAGGATATTTTGAAGAAGATATTCGACAAACAGAATGGAGAGATAGCAATTTCACATAAATCGGATGGCAAAGAGCTGAAAGCGTTTTTTATTGAGGCTGTTCCTAACTATGATGAGGAAAATGTTTATGCTTCAGATATAAAGAAAGTTATTCAGTGGTATAATCTCTTGCAGGAACATAATCTGCTTGAGTTTGAAGAGGAAGAAGATAAGCCTGCTGACGAGGAAGTTGATGAAAAAGCTTCAAAAGAAGATACAGTAATCGGAGATAAAGAAGATTCTTAAAAAGAGGAATAATTTATTTGTTTTTTGTTTTTTTATTATTTGTAATTTTATAGTAATGGCAAAAATCATAAAAGATCATGAAGTTATTGAAGTGCGCTTCCCTGTCAGCGACAGTTACATTATCAGCCTCAGGTCACCTGTTGAAATACCTGCGGTTTTGCCTGGGAATTTTGCCGAAATACAAATAGAAAATAGTTCTGATGTCTTCCTTCGTCGTCCCTTTTCAATTCTTGATGTTGATTATGAGAATCGGATAATCAGTTTTTTAATAAAAATAATTGGAAAGGGAACAAAGAAACTTGGAGAGATAAGGCGAGGCGACAAAGTAAGCCTGATATATCCCCTGGGGAATTCATTTTCTCTGCCAGAACCTGGAAAGAGGGTTTTGATTGTTGGAGGAGGTTCAGGAATAGCCCCTTTTGTGCAGCTTGGCAGAATTCTTAAGGTAAATAGTAATGATGTAACATTCCTGATTGGAGGAAAGAGCAAAAAGGATATTTTGCTGACTGCTCTTTTCTCGGAGTTTGGAGAGGTGCTTTCCACTACTGAAGATGGTTCGATGGGGGAGAAGGGTTTTGTTACTGACCATTCGGTTTTCAAATCTGAAAATCTTCCCTTCGATAGAATCTATTCCTGCGGCCCTGATGCTATGATGAAAGCGGTTGGGAGAATTTCAAAGCAAAATGAAATTGATTGTGAGGTCTCTCTTGAGAATATGATGGCTTGTGGATTTGGCGCATGTCTTTGCTGTATAACGGAAACGGTAGAAGGGAATAAGCGTGTTTGTAAGGAAGGCCCTGTGTTTAACATAAATTATCTGAAATGGGAGATCTGAGGATAAATATCAGCGGACTTGAGTTTAAGAACCCCGTGACAACTGCATCGGGGACATTTGGGAACGGCGAGGAGTTTGATGATTTTTTCGATCTTAATCTGCTTGGTGGAATGTTCGTTAAGGGAATGACTCTCGAGCCGAGAGAAGGCAATGACTACCCACGGATGGCCGAAACAGCTTCTGGTATGCTTAATGCTGTCGGACTACAAAATAAGGGCGTTGATCATTTTATTGATAATATATATCCCCGCATCAAGCATTTAGATACTCACATCATTCCTAATATAAACGGTTCTACAGTTGAGGATTATATTGAGGTTGCCGAAAAGCTAAATGAAATAGACTCAATTCCTGCTTTAGAATTGAATATCTCCTGCCCAAATGTGAAAGCCGGTGGGATGCTTTTCGGGACAAGCTGTCCATCAGCAATAGCTGTAACAAAAGCAGTCAGAGAAGTTTACAATAAAATGTTGATTGTTAAGCTCTCTCCAAATGTTACTGATATTACGGAGATTGCTAAAGGAGTTGAGGGAGCCGGAGCCGATTCTGTTTCTCTGATAAACACGCTCCTTGGAATTGCTGTTGATGCTGAGAAACGAAAGTCGGTTTTATCGACTGTAACAGGTGGCTTATCAGGCCCTGCTATTAAACCTGTTGCCCTGAGAATGGTTTGGCAGGTCTATAACGCTGTTAAGATTCCAATTTTTGGTATAGGAGGAATTATGAATGCCACTGATGCCATTGAATTTATGCTTGCCGGAGCTTCCGCCATCCAGGTTGGAACTGCCAATTTTATTGATCCTCAGGTTTCAGTTAAAATCATAAATGGAATAGAAGACTATCTTGAAAGACATCATTTTAATTCTGCTAATGAGCTGATTGGTGCTATGGAAGGATAGTAAAACAATAATTATTTTTTTAATCTTTCTAATAATTGGCAGCATTATTTGTTTGCTGCCATAATATAGTTTTGTCTATTCCACATCATTTTGTTTAGCCCATAAATAATAAGGAAAAGGCTGTCATCAAAGCCGCTATTTTCCCAAGATGAGCTGTAAACACTTATTCTTGAATTTTATATGAGAATTTTTAAAATGCAATTTAATTTGATATCTTTTCGCTCTTGCGTTTCAGAGCAAGTATTTCGGAGGCAATCTCCTCAATGGATTTGCCTGTAACGTTCACGATTGTCCATTTTGGCTGATGTATGTATAGCTGTTGTGCATATTTCAGTTCTTCTGCAACATATAGATACTCGGCATAGTTTCCGGTTATGCCACCAAGATGCTCATGCCTTGATTTTCTTAATTGAGACAGATGTTTCGGATTTGTCATTAAACAGAAAACATCTGTAGGATTAACATTGTAAACAGAAGATGGCGGATCTATATTCAGAACAATAGGGATGTTGGCTACAAACCAGCCTTTGGTGGCAAGGTAAATACTGAGGGGTGTTTTAAATGTCCGCGAAACGCCCAGTATGACAATATCCGCCTTATCAATTTCGTGATGACGCATCCCGTCATCGTGCCTGAACGTGTATTCCATGGCTTCAATCCTTCTGAAGTAATCTTCATTGAGTTTATGGAATAGCCCCGGTTTTTCAGAGGGGACAGCATTGGCAAAATGGTGTGAAAGCCTTAATAGCAAAGGTCCCATTATATCAATGGCCTCCACATTATATTTTCTGGAAACCTTTACCATAATACTCCTCATTTCGTCAGAAACCATAGTATGTAGAATCAAAGCATTATAATTAACAGCTTCCTTTACGATATCCTCTACCTGTTTAACTGATCGTATCCCCGGACGGATAATTATCTCGGGTTCAATATTTTGGAACTGCGTTAGCGATGCATCCAGTGCCTGCTGGGCTGTTCTGCCTGTACCATCTGAAACTACGAATATATAATACATTGTTGGTTGTTTATGTCGGAATTATGAAATAATAGATAAAGAAAAACAGCGATAGCAGCACCAAAAAAGCTACAATGGCTATCAATGCTATATTCTCGAAATTGTTGCCTTTTCTACTTTTCCTCATAATATTGTTGGTGTTGTTTGATATATTTCGCCTCTAAGTTATCAAAATATTTCATTATCTTTCTCATTAATTTATTTTTAGAGTCAAAATATATGTTATCAATATTTCTGATGGGAACAACTTTTTTTGAAGTGCCGGTCAGAAAGGCAGACTCAAAATCGCTTATTTGACTGTAGGGAATATTTATTATTTCGATTTTTATTTTATTGGCCAAACAAATTTCCAAAATTTTTTTACGGGTAATTCCGGGAAGTACCAGATCTTCATGAGTTGTGTAAACCGTACTTTTTTTGATGAAAAAAATGTTTGACCTGCTACCTTCTGTAATGAACCTGGTTTTATTTATCAGAATAGCTTCATAAGCCTTGTTTTTGCCGATTAATTTGGTTGCAGTTTCTCTGAGTTTTGTATTCCAGATTTTAGCATTCGGATTGTTTCTCTCCTCATAAAGAGTTACAGTTTTTATCCCTGATTTATACTCTTCTGATGATGGACGGTGAGGAGTCATAAAGTATGCAATAAAACCACTATTATTATCAGTCCTGAAGATGAATTTTACAGGTCCTTCAGTTATTTTATTTTTGGTAATAAGCATGGCAACTGCTTTTCTGAAATCAAAAAGTGATACTGTGAGCTTTTTCTGACATAATAGAAATGAATTTTGTAACCGTGAGAAATGATCTTCAAGAAATAACGGAACCCCATCCTCAACACGGAGTATCTCATAAACAGGTTTTTCCGAAATTGAGATATCTTCTGTTATGTCTTTAACTGGTTTTAAACATTCATTAATTATGCAATATTTTCCAATCCAATCTACCATCAATGTAAATAAAAAAGCAAGTCATTGACTTGCTTTAGATTATGAAAAAAGATTAACTTTTACTGGTTAAGCATAACGGGCATAACCAGCATCAGAATATCTTCATTTTCGTTTTCATTATCAGCCGGAACAAGTATTCCTGCACGGTTTGGCGCTGACATTTCCAGTTTTACCTGCTCAGTGTCGAGATTTATCAGCATATCAAGAAGGAATTTTGAGTTGAACCCAATCTCCATATCTTCACCTTCATAGCTGCATGAAAGCCTCTCTTTGGCTTCATTTGCATAGTCAATATCCTCAGCTGACATAACAAGCTCCTGACCGCTGATCTTGAGCCTGACCTGATTTGTAGATTGGTTGGCATATAGAGCAACCCGTCTGAGAGCACCTACGAAAGGCAGCCTGTCTATTGTAAGAACATTTGGATTTTCTTTTGGAATTACTGCATCGTAATTAGGATACTTACCATCAATCAAACGACAGACCATATTTACATTTTCATATTCGAAAAATGCATTTGTCTGATCGTAATCAATTCTTACGTCAATACCTTCAGGTAAAATATTCTTTAACTGATTAATAGGTTTTTTTGGAAGAATGAAGGATGCCGGCTCAGATGCTTTTGCGTCTTTTCTCTTGTATCTGACAAGTTTGTGAGCATCAGTTGCAACAAAAGTCACATCTTCGGTTGATAGTTCGCAAAAAACACCTGTCATAACAGGGCGCAATTCGTCGTTGCCTGTTGCGAAAAGAGTTTTATTAAAAGCATTTTTAAGAATATCAGAATCCAAAGTAATGGATGAAGGATTTTCAAGGGTTGGCTTAAGAGGAAACTCGTCACTCTTGTGGCCGGTAAGCTTGAATTTTCCGCCATCAGTAAGTATTTCAACTACCAGGTTCTCCTTATTTATTGACACTGTTACCGGAATATTTGGTAATGACTTTATGGTATCCAATAATAATTTGGCAGGAATTGCTACAACTCCGGGCTCTTCTGCTTTGTCAGGCTGAACTTTAACCGACATTGTAGTTTCAAGGTCGGAAGCCGTTATTATTAATGAGTCTTCACTGAGCTCAAACAAAAAATCATCAAGGATTGGCAGGGTGTTGCTTGAATTAATAACACCACTGATCATCTGAAGATTCTTTAGCAATACGGTACTCGATACAATAAATTTCATATCTTTTATTTTTCGTGTTTCGCAAATTTTATTCAAGGGTAAAATTATATATTTTTTTAATTGTCAACAGATATTTACTGTCTATTTCTTAACAATTTTTCAAACAATTGATTTTGAGGATGATTCTCTGTGTTGATTTTGAATTGGTTTTTGTGTGTGGATGGGTTGAGTATTCAGTGTTTGAGGTCGTTTTTGTAATGAGACCTTTGCAAGGTATTACTGTAGAATTTACAGGCAGAAGAATAATTTGTCCAAAAAATAGCAAACTCCGGGTTTGGAGGTGAATTTCCCGGAGTCTGTTTTTAGGTGAGTTGTCTGATATGTTATTCGTTTGTTGGGAAATAGTCAATTATATCTCCAATGAGTTCGTCCGGCTCAACAGTTGTGTCAATTATATTGTCTGTATCCTGACCGGTTTGATTGATTGCATATTTTAAGACCATCAGGTTACGTTTTGAATTCTCTCCAAGATTGTTAGCTGCGACAAAGTGTTTTTCCGCACTTTCGAAGTTGCCTGTGTGATAAGCTATTATTCCAATGTTGTTTTCAATCATACCATTGCCATCTGTTATCATTAAAGCCTGCTTCAGGAAAACCTGTGCACGGTTATAGTCTTTTAATTCGATTGCATAGGCGGCAGCGTTGTTATATGCCTTCCAGTCACGATTCTCATTAACAAATGCAAAATTCAGTATCTCAAGGCTTTTTGATGGACTGGAAGCTATTTGGGCAACGTATAGCAACTCTTCATAGGATAATTCATTAGGGTCATTGAATGCCAGCTCCAGCAGTTTATTGTCAGTCTTTGATGTTTCTATTTCATCAGGCAATGTAATAGAGTTTGTAAAATATGTTAGCCCTTCATTTTTTTTGACTGAATTACCATTATCTTTTGTAGCTGTAACCGGATCAATATTAAAATCTGCTCCTGCTCCCATATCTGAATAATTTTCTGCAAGGGCCTGCTTTTCAACTATTATCTCTTCAATAGGCATTGGGGACATTGCATCTGCTAAAAAGTTGATTTCGATATTATCGTCAATAGATGGTTCATTGAAAGCGAGAGCATCGGTATCAATAACTGCAGCCTGGTGAACGGTTGTAACATCAACTGTGAAATTAATTTCGATATCATCATCCGGCTCAACACTTGCATAAGAAAGACGGTTCAAGTTTATCTGCTTTATTATAACCGGCTCAAATGCTTTTTTACTATTTGTTGAAACCGCCACAGTAGCTGCAACAGTGGTTTTATTTATAGTTTGTAAATCTGTGCTGTTAAATTCCTGCTTTGTTTTTCCTGCGCTTGCAAGAAAAGTCCCCTCTTCCCTTTGTTTCAGATATGCATCGGCAAAAGCAAGCTCTTTTTCAGGAATTGTATATTCCATTTTGTCAGAAGTTATCAGCATAATGTCTTTCGAAAAGTCACCTTGAGTTTCAGTCCTTGCCATCTGTACTTTTACTTCATCGAACAGATAATTAACCGAATCAATATCTCCTGAAACTGATTTTAATTGAATTTGACTGGCAAATTCTTTAAGATTTTCAAGTTCTTTTTCTTTAGCCCGGATATGAGACGATAGTACCTGCGCCATCTCATAAGCTTTGGTTGAGGCAGCAATTAAAATGCAATATTCCTGTTTTAGGTTTTTAGCTTTCTCTAGTTCACCTTTCACAATTTCAATATCACTAATATTATTAACGCTTTCCATCAATGAATCAAGTGATGAGTGTACCACTTCTGCTTTTTCATTTTTGATGTCAGAAACACGTTTTGCTCTTTCTCTTGTATTTGTTAACTTTCGTATATCATTTTTTGTATTTGCTACGAAAAGGAAAGCACTGTCGGTCATCAAGCGTACATCATTGCGTTCTTTTAACAGCTTTTCTTTGAGAAGATACGGTGCGGAAGTTGTGTTTACCTGCTTTGCAACTAACGGGCATTCTTGTTTGGCATTGTTTTGTGCAATTAGTTGGGGTTGTTGTATTTCTGCAGTTTCAACTTTTTCTGTCGGTTGTAGTTGTTCTTTTGGAAGCACGCCGGTAAGCGCCAGGGCTCTTCCGGTTTCTCCGGCAGTTATTTTTATATTATATACAGTTATTGTATTATCTGTATTATCTCTGTCGGATGAAAAATATGCAGTTTCTCCATTTTTGTCAGGAATGAATAGAATGTCATCAAACGGCGAATTTACTCCTACTCCAAGATTTTCAGGCTCTGTCCATGCCTCATTCTCTTTGTCATATTTTGACACAAAAATATCATATCCTCCAAGAGAGTTGTGTCCTTTAGAGCAAAAGTACAGGGTCGTTCCGTTATCTGTCAGTACGGGATAATCTTCATCGTATTGAGTGTTTATGACTGAGGATATTTTCTCAGGGTCACCCCAGTTATCATCTTCCTGTAAGACAGATTTATAAATGTTCTTGTTTTCGCATTCATCATCTCCATAACTTGAAAAATAGCAAATTCCCCGTGGTTCTGAAAGATACACAAATGTCAGTACCTCTTTCTTTTTATCAATTTTGCATTTGAATATCTCAGGCTTGACTATTAATGTTCCTTTCAGATCGTCAGCATAATACCCCCTGTGAAAATTATCTTTTTCGAATGATGTTTTATCAAGCATTTCTGCTATCATTTTTTTCCCTGAAAGTGATAATCCGTTAAGGCAGGAATTTATTGATTTCAGCACCTCTTCTTTTCTGGGTGAATCGGCAGGAGCACTATTTAAATATGAATTGTAATATTTTAGTGCTTTAGCATAATCCTGATTATTATGATAAGCCAATCCAAGGTAATAGTTAAGCTCGGGATTATCCAGAGTTTTACTCTCTGCTACAGACAGATATTTTATAGGGGTTTCTTTGTTGTCGCGCTTATTATACAATGCACAAACTCCGTAACGGTAGTTGAAAATTGCATTGTCAGAGTGGACGCTTACCAGGTGTGCATACAGTGGCATTGCACTTTTATAATTGACGTTCTCGAATAGATTGTCAGCATTATTTATTAGTTGATCTTCAGTGACTGAATTAGCCTGCGAGAACCCTGCAATCGGATTCGCAATGATAAAAAATCCAAGGAATAATGATAAAACTAACTCTTTCTTCATTTCTAAAAGTATTAAAGATGAGATTTATACGCTAGTTTGGGAAAAAGGTTTTATATTTTAGATGTTATCCAATATTTGGAAATATTTTCAATTTTGGAATGTCTGACTAAAATGCATTTTTTATTCTTCTCAGGAAGTCGGTTTTTTTTCTCAAATTTGAGATGATGAATCTGTATTCTGCTCCCTCCTTATCTCCTTTGTAAGTTCGTTTGTCATCTTTCATCTCACGAATCAGGTTGTTATATTCGGTATTTGATGAGATTGTTTGCATCATATTATTTCTGTAATTGAAGTAGTACCAATATTTACTTCTGTCGAATTCAAGGTAAATATTAACGACATCGCCTGTACGTTTTTTGGCAACTTCAACATATCCATTGAAGTATTTGTTGATGGCCTGGTCGTTAATACCTCCAACCCCAACAAGGCCTCTGGATATATATGATCTTGTAGCATAATTCCACTTCAATTTCAAATCAGAAAATAGCATTGTATGTTTCAGCCCGGAAGGATACTTTCTGAGTCTGCCAAACAAATTAACATCGGCAATAATATCGTCGGCCTCCTTCTCTCCAAGCATATCAGTAAGAGCTTTAAGGAAGACCGGTCTTTTAACATTAACACCCTGTAAGTTTACCTTTGAAGTATTTTCAACTAACATATCCATTGCTTTATTATCAAAGGGGAAGTCCAAAGTCATTACAATATCAAAGGTTGTTGAGTCGGGGATAATATACTGTACTGCAGTTCCATAAGTAGCCAGATTTACCATTCCGAAGTCAACTCCAAGATTCAGAGTTCCTTCACTGGTCAGAATACATTGTTTTCTCTCTAGGGTGAGCTGGTTTCCGGCATAGGAATTTCCTTTTAATTTATCTCTGCTTCCAATTATATAAGCTTCTCTTTTTTTGTCGAACCTAATAAATCCGCTTGCTGATATTATAACCTGATCTGATTTGCTACGTTTTGGTTTTAGAAATCCGGAGTAGAATCTGTTAATTTCGGGAGAGAACAATAAAGCTGCTTCCAGTTTGTCTCCATCCAGGTTTGTGATATCTTCAGAAATATCAATATAAATGTCTTTTGGGTTTATATCGGAATTGAATTTCACCCAACTACGCTGTCCGGCACTACATGTGTGTCTGATCCTGAATCCACCGTTGAAATTCATGAATTGATTGTTTGCCATTAATGTGACATTACCCGAAAAGTCAAAATCATTACTTATGGAAAACCCTGTTGAATCGGAGACGTCACCCGTACCTGTTGTTTGATATGTCTGATCAACTCCAATCTCTTTCAGAAATATTTGTTGTCTGTATCCGGTTTCGTCAACATAATCATAATTTCCAATACCGGTATAATTGTTTCTCCCATTGATATTTATTACGCCTCCATATATTTCATGATAGCGTGTAACAGTATTTGCCAATATATTCACGTCCGAAAATGTGTTCATTTGTGCATCCTTCAGGATAGTTATTTTTCGGTCGGAAGGAAATATTGCTGCATCAGCTACCCTGATATATTTAACATCTTCGGCCTTAATGATGTAGTCTTTCAAGCTATATGTAGCAATTGTAGATGTAAACCTGAGTGAATCCTGTTCAGGATGAGTAGAAATGAACTCTG
>JAUVIX010000099.1 GCA_030592565.1 Chlorobiota bacterium | reverse complement strand
GATGAGTCATTTAATGTAGATATTAGAACTAAATCACTTGAAGTACTTTTTGAATTTGGATGTGATCAAGCATATTTGAGAAATTTGTTTTCCAAATATGAAACAAATGGAAAGGATAAAAGATTACTTTTCAAAATCAATGAATATTTAATTCAGTTAAACAATAAAGAGGCAATTCTATGGAGGATGAAACAATTAATAGAAATGGCGATAAGCAATAAAGAAGAAAGTGTAAATTCGCAGTTAAGCAGATATGAGCTTCACTATAATGAAATAATTAATCCTTTAGCACAAGTAACATCTGATTTTTTTATTAGTGATTATTTACAATTAGTTGAAAAAGGGATAAAGCTAATAAATGAAGATAAGGTTGAGTTTAACTGGTTACAGCATATTTTAAACACATCTTTTAATTATTTTGACAATTTAAAAATTTACAAATCTTATAATATTATTGAAAGGGTTGAATCAGAAATAAAAAACCAAACGGAATTTAAAGGAAAGGCGATTTTAGAGGAGCAAATTAATAATTTAAAAATAAGTTATTTAAGACATACTGGAAAATCAGAAAATTATAATGATGCAATAAATTTTTATAATCAACTGTTGACCAAATCATACCTTCCAATTTATAGCCCTCAGGACCTTTTAAATTTAATACAGAAAGTATTAAATGAAGATATTGATAGATGGATTAAACAAGAAGGGGCTTTGAAGCTTATTGATGACTTAAAAAATAAAGAAACTTTGATTCAAAAACTAATAAAAACACAACTGGAAAATGCTTTATTGAGACGAGGAATCAGGCCTTATGAAATTAATATTAATAGGGAAGAACAATTATTAGACGATAAAAGAACTGATTTTACACTCTCATATGGGTTAGTTGGACAATTACTATTAGAACTGAAACTCACAAGTAATACAGATATAAACTCACCCTCTGGCAGAAAAAAATACAAGAAAAAACTAAAGCAATATATTGATGGAACAAATTCGGATTATGGTGTGTATATTATTTTTCAAGTTGATGTTAAAAACGAGCTTAATCCAATTCTAAAAGCAGTAAGAGAGGAATACAAAGATTTTGAAGATTTACATATTTATGGATATGATTGTATCAATTAGAAAAATATATGAATCAAAAATGAAATTCACAAATCCACCCTACCAATTAATCACAGCCTTATTAAACACATCTGTCACCAGCATTTCGACAATAGCATCAATCAGGTTATCCTGAACAACAGAAAGATTTTGGGAACTTGAATAGTCAGCATACTTTGAAAAAGTGGTCTCAAAACTTTTGGTGTCGTCAAAGGTGTCGGTGTATTTGACAAATATGATAACTGTTAGCCTGTTGAGTGCAGCCTGATCGTTTCCCTGAATTGCAATAGGGTTTGTTCTGTAATCTTTAATATATCCTTCGAGGATAAGATCGCCCCCTCTATTTACCAGTGTAAGGTCTGTTTGCGAGGTAAACCTGTCGCTGAGACCATCAGTAAGTTTCTGGCTCAATGGAGGTGCAACCAGAGAAGCATTGTTTGGGAAATACTTAATATTTATAGTCTTAACATTTGGTGGAATAGAGGCTCCTGTAAATGAATAATTTACCTTGCACCCCGATATCAATACCAGAATAATGGAAAACAAGATCAGATATTTGCCCGGAATTTGTATTTTCATTTAATTTTTTATTTTCTCCAATTTAATTAGCCTAACAATGTGAAAACGCGAACTCTTGTCACTCAATACTAATAACTCTGCAAATCAGGTAATGTCATACTCTTTTATTTTCCTGTAAAGAGTTCGCTCTGAGATTCCCAGTTCGTTAGCTGCCTTTTTACGTTTACCATGATATTTTAACAGAGCCTTTTTAATCAGGTCAATCTCCTTATCCTGTATCGAAAGCGATTCTTCTATTACTTCCGATTCCTGTATTGGTTCAATAAATCGGGGTTCGTTAGGATGTTGTGTTTCAAAATGTTTAACCTGACTACCTATTGTATCAATATTTTCATGAAGTTTATCTATCAGATGTTTATTGTACTGCTGATTATCTTTTGAAACACCTTCATCTTTTATAATGCTCCCTACAATTGTTTTAAGATCATTAATATCATTTTTCATATCGAATAGAACTTTGTAAAGCAAATCCCTTTCAGACATTTCGGTATGCTCTTCCTCTTTTTTATAAAGAACAGGTAGTTCTCTTTTAAGGGTTACAGGCAGATATTTTAATAACGTTGGAGCATCAATATTTTTCTCCTTTTCAATAATTGATATTTGTTCGGTAATGTTCTTCAGTTGTCTGACATTCCCATCCCATCTGTAATTAATTAGAACATTTACGGCATCTTCATTAAGTCGAAGAACGGGCATCCTGTATTTTTCGGCAAAATCGGCAGCAAATTTTCTAAACAACAGATAAATATCATCCTTTCTGTCACGCAATGGCGGAACATAAATCGGAACGGTGTTTAATCTGTAATAGAGATCTTCTCTGAATTTACCACGTTGTATTGCCACAGTAGTATCAACATTTGTTGCAGCAACAACTCTTACATCTGTTTTTATGACTTTTGATGAACCGACTTTCAAAAACTCTCCCGTTTCAAGTACTCTCAGCAGGCGAACTTGTGTTGACAGAGGGAGCTCTGCAACTTCATCCAAAAAAATAGTACCGCCGTTTGCAACTTCAAAATAGCCCTTTCGCGCTTCGTGTGCTCCTGTAAACGAACCCTTTTCGTGTCCAAAAAGTTCAGAATCAATGGTTCCTTCTGGGATAGCACCACAATTTACTGCAATATATGATCCGTGTTTCCGAGTGCTGAGCTGATGAATTATTTTCGGAAAAACCTCTTTTCCAACCCCACTTTCACCGGTAATAAATACAGTCAGGTCGGTATGTGCTACCTGTGCTGCTATATCTATTGCCCTATCAAGCAGAGGTGAGTTCCCGATTATTCCAAATCTTTGCTTTATTGACTGAACTTCCATATTCTTCAGTTTTTCCGGTTTAAAGATGCAAAATTACTGATTTTTATTGAATGGGATTTTTAAAAATTGTTAAAGAGTGCTGGAATTAGAAAGTGTACAACCAATTTTTTCCTTAAGAACTCAAAATACTCACATACTTTTCAATATACTCCTGCTTCATTTTCGACTTATACTGCATTACATAACGTGGGTGTTCCAAAGGTATTATTTCGCCAAAAAACATGTGTTCAACATTCAGTTTTTTCAGGAACTTATAATTATTACCTGTTCCAAGACAGTAGCAGACCTTTCTGTCAATACCAAAATCCAATTGCTGTTTCAGCGTTTTAAGGATAAATGGCATAACGGCTTTCTCCAAATCTTTCCTGTCGTAATAGTTGTAATTGACAGGTCTGCCATTTTTACCCATAGTGACAAAACCAAGAGGGGAAACAGAGCTAATGTAATAATCATTATAAAACCGTTTAGCGCCACCATAAGCAGTTATCATTTCGTACATAAATGCTGACGACGGCTCATGTGTTATTAATTCAGTAACGGGAATACCACAATCGCCGGAAAGTCTTTTAGTGTCAGTGAAAGGAATGCCGGTTGCTCCAGCACCGAGTCTGCCTGGATTAATTCCGAGTATCAACTTACGTTGATTATTGTCGCCGTAGAATTTTTTGTAAAAGGCAGTTGTTAGCCTTATGATTAATATGGCATTTTCACCTCTAAAAGGGTTTAATACTCCAATACCCTCCGGTAATTGCACATCATTGAGTAATAGCGATTTGTTGAAATTCAGAATTTTGTTTGAAAATGTCATTTATCCCTTTAAAAACTTGGGTATACGTCCATTGTTAATGGTTTCAGACCTTAACCTCCTGCCAACGATACGTTCAACCATAGCGCCAGTTTCAAGGATTTTATCTATATCAAGATTGGTTTCTATTCCCATTTCATCCATCATAACTACCATATCTTCTGTTGACACAAGTCCAAAGTCTTTGGCATCTTTATAATAATAGGCTCCAGTTCCTGAAACCGGAACCCCGTCAACGAAGTTTGCAGGCTGCCCGCCAATACCACCCATAGTGGATTCATAATTTGTCATTCCTGCCTGTAGTGCTGCCAGTACATTTGCCAATCCCCAACCGCGTGTAGTGTGAAAATGGGCAATTTGTTTGTGCGGATTATCCACAGCATCCAATAACATGGAGAAATAATCATAAACCCTGTCGGGAGAAGCAGAACCATCATGGTCGGCATGTTCAACATCATTAGCTCCAATATCAAACCAGCGTTTTGTAAATTCAATGGCTTTTTTCAAATCTGTTGGCCCTTCAATAGGACAACCCCAGATTGTACTAACCGTTCCGTTGACTTTTATACCAGCATCACGTGCTTTTGGTATCCACTCTTCGGCCATTTTCCAATACTCATCCAGTGATATGCCGGAATTTGTTCGGTGGTGTGATTCACTTGTTGAAACCATAAGTAAAATACGATCGGGTCCGTAGCCATCATGTTTAGCCCGGATGGCGCGCTCAATAGCACGTTCACGGATTGTAATTGCAGTAAGGCTTACATCATCAAGCTTACCTTTGAGTTTTTTACTATTCCTGATTAGTTTAAAAAGGTCATCGCAGTCCTTGAACTGGGGCATCCCTTTCGGGTTACCGAAATTGCTTACTTCGATGTGCTTGAACCCGGCAAGGATCAATTGCTCCGAAAGCCAGAGTTTAGCTTCGGTTGGGATAAATTTTTCTTCGTGTTGAAAACCGTCTCTTACGGTTATGTCGCCTATTGTTACTTTTTTTGGATATTGCATGTTTTTAATTTTATATGAGTTTTAATTTTTCAGAATAAGCTTATTTGAGTTTCCTTTTTTGGATAAAAAACACCGATAATTACAAATGGATTGTTTGATCTGCGCAAATGCCATTGTTTAGTTGTACCAAGAAATAGATAAACATCTTTGTTCCTCAAAAAATTAGATTCGTATTGTTGCTTTACTTTTTCCAAAGCCAATACTTCATTTCCTTCCGAAGTTTTTAGGCAATTCCAATAAAGGGCACCTATTTCCCAATCTTCTATCATTAACCGTCTTACTTTACCGGAAGCATCTTCGAATTTGTAGAAAAATTTATAGGGTAGTTTTGGGATTAGTATTTCCGGAGACCCCTCTGATGCGAACAAATCACCTAGCTTTCTTAGTTCTTTCCATTCATCTTTCCATTCCCTTTCATCTTCCTCCCATTCAAGGTTGAGTATTTTTTTTGGTTTATATGTTGCCAGAGAAGTGTTTTTTGGTGCTTTTGAATCTTCAATAAGTTTTGACAAATCGGTATAAACATTATTTAAACAAAATTTCTTCCTATTAAACCAATTTCCCTTTGTGTCAACTTGTTCCAGAACTAAAATATCCCTAAAATCATAGTGTTTTGGTGAAAAACTTTCCGGCCTAAAATCATCAGTCCTTTTATTTAAGTCTATTTCAATCCAAGTATATTTTACTTTATTTACTTTTCCTGAACCTTTTAAATCAATTAAAAAACTAAGTGGTACAGGATATATCCTAATCCATTCCCCATTTTCTAAAACACCGGCAGTACAAACAAGTTCATCATAACTTCTGGAAGGCATAGGATATGTAATAACAGTAATAAGTAATTTGATCCGTGCCATTTTAAATATGTTTTACTTCATAAGTAAATTCAGGAAAGGATTCAATTGATTCAGCAAGAGGTTTTCTGTGGCACTGACTAATGTTGGCTTCAAAACAGGTAAGTGCGATTCGTTTATTCTCCTTTAAAAGTTTTATAATACTTTTTTGTGTAGGTTTAGTCTTAGCTAAGTTTTCCTTCTTGTAAACAGTAAATAATTTATCGTAGTCACTTTGATTATTTAATTCTTGTCGCTTACTCCCATGGATTCCAACTTCGGGAAAATGTAAATATTTAATACCCAAACTTTCACAATATTTTTTTAACAGTGTTTTACTAAAACCATATTTCATACTTAATGGGTTTTGTCTAACATCTATCAATATTTTAATATCATTTTTCAATAATCGATTCAAATATTCTTCTAATGATATGCCTTCGTAACCAATAGTAAATAGAATGGTTTTATCAACCCTTGTTTCGCTTTTTCTTATGTTATTAAGTTCAGTTATTTTTAGGATATTTTCGGCTACCTCGCTCTTAATAGCCCAGTATGGGTAATTAATATATGTATGCTTAATTAAAGCATTACTGCTCATTTCACCATATAACTTTTGAATTTCCTGTATAATCTTTAAATCATCTTTTTTAAGCATTTTTAAATAGTTAATACTATCTACTTTTTCGAAATTCTTGCTATCTTCTAGTAACAATGCCTTTTTTGCCATAGCTCCTAAGTCAGCATTTGCAGAAAAGGAGTAGCATCCATATTTATATGGGATAAAATCATAACTAGGCTGCTGTTGCCTTTGGGCTATTAGAAACAGAAGCTTTTGTAATCTTATCTTTTCTAATTTACCGTCAAAAAGCTGTAATAAAGCAAGTATGATTTTTCTTCTATAAAACATAATTTCAATGCAAAATTACAAAATATCCTTATAATAATCCAAACTTTCAGGATTAGCGAGAGCATCTTTATTCATCACCTCTTCACCATTAATAATTTTTTTAACCGCTATCTCAACTTTCTTTCCATTAATAGTGTGTGGTATATCAGGAACGGTTTTAATAATTTCGGGAACATGTCTCGGGCTACAGCCATTACGAATATTTATTTTTATTCGCTTTTGTAAATCATCAGTAAGCATAAAACCTTCATTCAGTTTTACAAATAATACAACAATCTCATCACTATCTTCTTTTTTCCCTACAACTACTGAATCCATAATTTCTTCCATGTTTTCAACCACACGGTAAATCTCTGCCGTTCCTATCCTGACACCTTGCGGGTTAAGGGTTGCATCCGATCGGCCATACATTACAATACCACCATGTTTCGTAATTACAATGAAGTCTCCATGACGCCAGATACCAGGAAAAGTATCAAAATAGGTACTCATGTATTTTGAATTATTCTTATCATTCCAGAAATATATCGGCATTGAAGGGAAGGCTGTTTTGCAAACCAACTCACCCTGTTCATCAATGAGTGAATTTCCCTGTTCGTCAAAACAATCTATATCCATGCCAAAGCCTTTGCACTGAATCTCACTTTTATAAACCGGAAGTGTTGGATTGCCCAGCATAAAGCAGGAAATAATATCAGTACCACCTGCAATTGACGAAAGCTGCACATCTTTTTTCCAGTCGCGGTAAACAAATTCAAAACTTTCGTCTGAAAGGGGAGAACCTGTTGAGGCAATTACTTTAAGACTGGAAAAGTCTGAAATTTCAGAAGGTTTTATACCTTCAGCTTCCAGAAATGCTATGTATTTAGCACTTGTCCCAAAAAATGAAATGTTCAACTCATCTGCCATTTTCAATAAAGCATCCGGTCCGGGATAAAACGGGTTTCCGTCATAAAGCACTAGGGTTGCTCCTGTTGCCAGGCTGCTGATAAACCAGTTCCACATCATCCAGCCACAGGTGGTATAGTAAAAAACAGTCTGGTCACTGCTAATGTTTGAATGTAAATTTAGCTCTTTAAGATGCTGAAGCAAGGTGCCTCCGGCTGAATGTACGATACTTTTAGGAAGTCCTGTTGTTCCGGATGAGAACATAATATAGAGAGGGTGGTCGAATGGTAATTGCTCAAAAATAAGTTCCTCGTCAGTCGCGACAACAAAGTCATCCCATAAAACCGAATTTGGAATTATATCGGTGTTTGCATTTCCGGTATAATCCACAAGCACAACTGTTTTTACACTTGGGAGATTATGAATTATGCCTTTAAGTTTTTCCTGTGAATCAAAAACCTTTCCCTTATAATAATATCCGTCGGCAGCAAGAATAATTGTTGGCTCAATTTGCGAAAAGCGGTCGGATACACCTTTTATACCAAAGTCAGGTGAGGTTGATGACCAGGCTGCACCTATGGAGGCAGCAGCCAGCATCATAATAACAGTCTCCGGCATATTTGGCATAAAGGCAGCTATGTGATCATCTTTTTTTACACCTGCTTTTCTAAGTGCAGCAGAAGCTCTTCTTACCTGCTCATAAAGTTCTGCATAAGTCAACTCCAGCTCCACAGAGGTTTCCCCTCTGAAAATAATTGCTTTATGGTTGTCTTTTCTTCGTAGCAGGTTTTCTGCAAAATTGAGTCTTGCCCCTGAAAACCATTTAGCACCGGGCATTTTTTTAGGGTCGTCAATAACCTCGTTATAAGATTTGGAGTATTTTACATCACAATAATCCCAAATTTCAGCCCAGAAATATGTTGTGTTTTTTATGCTCCAATCGTGTATCGTGTAATATTCATTGTCGGGCAGATTGTATTTTTCGGAAATACGACTTAGAAAATCGTACATCTGCGAATTTTCTTTGTACTCTTTTGATGGTTTCCATAGAATTCTATTGCTCATATTGATTGTATAATATTCAATAACAAGCCGAGGTAAATAAGGTTCATTATAATACCAGGTCGTCCCTATCGGGACTATATATAAAAACAAACCTATGGAAAAACATCCAAAGCTATTCCAAAAGAATTCTCAAAGGCTTTTTCATCAATATCAATCGGAACATAATTAATTTCAAAATATTCCAATAAATTACTTGTACGAAGATTTCCTACCAGCCGGTTTTCAGCCATTGGACAGCCTCCAAGGCCATTGATGACAGTATCAAATCGCCTGCATCCATTAATAAACGCGGCATTGATTTTTTTATACCAATGTCTTACAGTTGTGTGAAGGTGAAAACCAAATTCTATATCATCAAACTCTGGTACTAAAGCAGAATACAAACAGTTGATTGACTTGCGGGTTGAAATACCGACCGTATCTGATAATGGGATAATCCTGACACCCATATTATATAAAGTATCAACCCAGTTGGCTACCACATCACAATTCCACTCATCACCGTAAGGATTGCCGAATGCCATTGAGATATAAACAACCAGCGTTTTATTTTTTTGTTCACAGATATTGAGCAAGTCATCAACAGTTTGCTGTGATTTAGCAATTGTTGAATTTATGTTCCGCTCCAAAAATGTTGGAGATATAAAAAATGGAAAACCAAGGTATGAAATTTCATCAAAACTCGCGGCTGCCTCTCCTCCGCGTTTGTTCCCAACAATGGCAAGCAATTTAGATTTTGTATTTGACAGATCCAGCAGTTTCACCACTTCTGCCGTATCTTTCATTTGTGGAATTGCTTTTGCTGAAACAAAGCTACCAAAATCAATAGTATAAAAACCAACTTTCAAAAGGGAATTAATATATCTTGCTTTATCTTTTGTAGGGATAAAGCGTACCAGACCCTGCATTGCATCACGGGGTGATTCTATGATTTTGATCTTTCTCATTTAACATCCAATATACCTTGAAATAACCAATCGTTGTATTTCTGAAGTACCTTCTCCTATTTGTAATAAGCGCTGATCGCGATAGAAACGCTCAATATCATAATCTTTCATTAACCCATATCCACCATGTATTTGAACTGCCTCATCAGCAACTTCTTTGGCTATTTCAGAACAATACAGTTTCGACATTGCAGCCTCTTTGGCAAACGGTTTTTCGTTATCTTTCAACCAACAAGCTTTGTAAAGCAGATTACGTGCAAGCTCTATTTTCATAGCCATATCAGCCAGCTTAAAGGCATTAATCTGGAATTTACTGATCGGTTTCCCAAATTGTTTACGTTCTTTTGAATACTGGAGTGCCATTTCAAAAGCCCCCTGTGCAAGGCCAAGCCCCATTGCTCCAATTGACAATCTGCCATTATCAAGAGTACTTAACATAATATGTGAACCTTCTCCTATTTTACCAAGCAGATGTGATTCGGGAACCTTACAGTCATCAAAATACAACTCCGCTGTATCAGATGCCCGCCACATCATCTTACCATGCATTGTAACCTGCTTAAAGCCTAGAGTTCCTTTATCTACAATAATGGTCGTAAATTCCTTTTTTCCGTTTTCTAATACCTTTGTAACAGCCTGAACTGTAGAACCAATTGAAATATCACATGAACCATTTGTAATAAAAATTTTCGAACCATTAATAAGCCATTCACCATTTTCGAGTTTTGCAACTGTTTTTGTTCCCCTGGAGTCGGAACCGGCATTAGCCTCGGTAAGCCCAAAACCCCATAATGCTTCTCCGGTGCATAGCTGTGGAAGGTATTTCATTTTTTGTTCCTCAGTACCATAATAATAAAGCGGCCCGATGCCAAGGGAGTTATGTGCGGCAAGAGTAGCTGCTTGTGAGCCGTCAACTCTTGCAAGTTCTTCAACGGCAATTATATATGATAATGTGTCGAGATCCTGCCCTCCATATTTTTCGGGGAGGTACATTCCGAACAGGCCAAGCTCACCCATTTTTCGGGTAAGGTCGTACGAAAATTCAGCTTCTTCATCCAGCTCTTTTGCAACCGGCTTTATCTCCCTTTCAGCAAAGTCACGAACTGTTTCGCGAATTAAGTTTTGCTCTTCTGTTAATTCAAAATTCATTTTTATCTCTTTTTAAATTGTTTAACCGTTACTATATTATATGGTTTTATTTGAAGGCTCTAAATTAGAAAAAATAAACGTATAAGAAAAATTTATGCTTCTTTTTTTTTGTTTTTTAGTATATGTATCATAAAAAGAAGATTTACTATTCCAGAAGAACATAAAGAAATTGTAAGAAACCGTATTAAAAAATCAAAGGAACATCCCGATAGACTATTGGACTGAGATAAAGTTGAAG
>JAUVIX010000272.1 GCA_030592565.1 Chlorobiota bacterium | reverse complement strand
TTTGCATACTTCTCTGTATTTAACCAGAAATTGTATGTTGACTATCGGGATGCATATTACCATAGTTTTGTTAATGATGGCTCTCCTCCTGTGAATGAATATGAAGAAAAATATCCTCAGAGTTTTTTATTGGATTCTAAAAATTATTACAGACGAAACAGGGATTTGAGCTATATACTGATGGGAGTTTGGTATGCCTTGAGCATTGTGGATGCGGCAGTAGATGCTCATTTAGCAACATGGAATGTCAGTGATGACCTTTCAATGAAGATTGAGCCGGCTGTTTATCCGGGACTTTATAATTTTAAGCCCGGCGGAGGAGGGGTGAAACTGACATTGAGGATTAGATAGAAATTTTAAAAATGGAGGTTAACTGGCTCTTTCGTGATGCAAGTTTGATGAAAATAAGAAGAATCTGGAAAATTCTATGATAATTAAAAATCAGGAAATAATATGAAAATAACAATTTCAGGGTACGGTAAAATGGGCAAAGAGATTGAAAAAGTTGCCATTGAACGCGGACATACTATTTCTGCCACTATTGATACTGATAAAGATTGGGAGTCAGAACAGTCTGCCATTATGGATTCGGATGTTGTCATAGATTTTAGTCAGCCTGATACTGCTGTAATTAATATCAAAAGGTGTTTTAGTATCAATAAACCTGTTGTTGTAGGAACTACGGGCTGGTATGACGAACTTGAGAAAATTGAGAATATTTGCCTCATAAAAAGCCAATCACTTTTTGTAGCATCCAACTTTAGTATTGGTGTAAATATCCTTTTTGAGATGAATAAACGACTCGCTGTCATAATGAACAGTCATCCCGAATATGATGTAATGATTGAGGAGACTCACCATATTCATAAAAAGGATGCTCCCAGCGGTACGGCAATTACTCTTGGGAATCAGATTATTAAAAATCTGGCAAGAAAGTCTGATATTTCTGGAGCATTTATAGAGAAACCTCACAATTTAATGATTAAGTCATTCAGGATTGATGAAGTTCCGGGTACGCATGTTATAAACTATTTTTCTGAAATAGATGAAATAGAACTCAGGCATGTTGCAAAATCACGCAGAGGTTTTGCTGTTGGTGCAGTAATGGCTGCCGAATGGATAATTGACAAAAAGGGCTTCTTTGAGATGAGCGATATGCTTGGATTTGAATAGTTGTTTCAGGATTGTTGCTCCTGTGGATATTTCGTTTTGAAAATTGAATTTTGTTATACTTAAACGGAATAAAATTATCCATTATTTCCAGAAAGAACTACCCTCACCTTAATCCTCTCCCCGAGGGAGAGGAAAGAGTATACAATTACAAATGTGATTATTGTGGTATTGTTGCTACTGACTGCTTATTTCTAACTACTTTCCTCCTGCTTCTATATGTTCCATCAGGTAATTAGTTAACAACGTGAATAAATGCAATCTTGCGCCCGGTATTTCATAAATGCTGTGCGAACAATTGGGATAAGGCATCACATCAAACTGCTTATTGTTTTTGATCAGTTCCAGAATCAAAGCTTCTGCATTTTGATAGTGAACATTATCATCGGCAATGCCATGTATAATCAATAGATTACCTTCCAGGTTTTTAGCAAAGGTAATAGGCGAGCCTTCATCATATACCTTTGGATTTTCCTGAGGAATTCCAGTGTAACGTTCCTGATAAATATTATCGTAATACCGTATATCGGAAACTGCTGCAACAGCCATCCCCGTATTGTAAATTTCAGGATAGCGGAACATAAGGTTGAGAGTCATTGACCCTCCGCCACTCCATCCCCAGACTGCTATACGGTCGGGGTCAACAAAATCCCATTTTATAATCTCTTTGGTGGCCATTGCCTGGTCCTGAGAATTCACAATGCCAATTTTTTTATAGATTGATTTTCTCCATTCGCGACCTTTAAGACAGGGAGTTCCGCGGTTGTCCATAGTCATTACAATGTAGCCCTTTTGTGCAAGCATATGATGCCACAGGTTACCCCAGGAGTCTTTTGCCGTTTGTCCCCAAGGTTCACCGTAAAGGTCAAAGAGTACAGGATATATTTTTGTAGGATCAAAACCAGGAGGTTTTATCATATACCCGTCCATCTCTATTCCGTCGTCGGTCTTTACCGTGAAAAATTCGGCAGCTCCCAAATTAATTCCTGCAATTTTTTCTTTGAATTTTTTGTTCTCCACAAGGCTTCTGACAATCTTGACTTTTGGGAGGGTTATTAAGTCAACAGTTTTAGGGCGTGTCAGGGCAGAAGATGTTTCTACCGCAAATTGCATTCCCGGAGCCAGGTTATAAAGATTTACTCCGCTTTTATCATCTGGTGTGAGCCTTGTAAGGTCTCCTGTTCCGTCTAAGTTTACCCTGTAGAGATAGCGTTGTGTTGAGTTATCCGGCGAAGCATTAAAATAAACATATCCCTTTTTCTCATCAATCCCGTAAAAACTTGCAATGTCGTAATCTCCGGGAGTCAAAAGTATCTCTTCATCTTTTGAAACCGACTTTTTGTAAAGATGCCGCCAACCGTCCTTTTCACTTGTCCAGATGTACTCATCTCCATTTTTTAAAAACGGAACATCCTTCATTTTCCAATGCCCTTGTGCGATATCGGGATAATCGATATCTACCCAGGTGCTATCTTGTTCCGTATAAAAATTATTTAAATCATCTGATTTAAGGTCATATAACCATAGCTTGTTTCGGTTTTGATGACGGTTAAGCTGTTGGATTAATAGTTGATTTTTGTCCCCAATCCATTGCATCCGCGGCAGATAATTATTTCTGGAATCGCCCGGAATTCCTATCCAGTGGATTTTGCCACTGCTGACTTCTATGTGTCCGACTTTGGCAGATGAGGGAGATTCTCCAGCCTTTGGATATTGAACTGGTATCGTGTAGCTGTAGAGAGAATCAGTATAGTTAATCATTAAATAGTCTTTAATATCAGAAGCATCAAGTTGCCAAAAGGCGATATGCTTTCCGTCAGTACTCCAGCGAAATCCATCACGACAGGATAACTCTTCTTCATATACCCAATCGAAAGTACCATTTATAATATCTTCAGTTCCGTCGAAAGTCAGTTGCATAACTTCCATATTTGTTAAATCCTGTACATATATATTATGATTGCTTACGAAAGCTACTTTATTACCGTCGGGGGTAAATTTAGTGAACATTAGTGACGATTCAGGCAGTTCTTTACCAAGTTGATAAAGGGTGTCTTTTTCTAAATCATAGACCCAGTAATCACCACGCGTATTTGCCCTCCAGACACGCTTTGTGTTTGTGAATATCAGAAGTTTTGTCAGTTCATCATCACTCCACGAATAATTAGACATCCTCAGAGGTTTGTCACTACCTTGAGGAATCAAATTTTTTGCATCGACAAGAATTTCTTTCTTACCAGTTTTAGTAACGTATTTAATGATATTCATTCCTCCTTTAACAGTATCAGAGCGCTCAAGCAATGTGTAACTGTCGCCATTGCCGAGTCATTTATATCTGCCAAACCTCTCCTGTCCGAATTCGCCGGAGGCGAAAAGTCGTTTGAGGGTTAGTTTTGAAGAATCGGCCAAATCCTGAGCTGACATAAAGGAAGAGGAACAGATAAATAGGATAAATAACAGGCTTTGTTTTAATACTGAATGAAGTTTCATTTTTTATCGCGTTAAATTTTAAATACTGATATTGTTGTGCAAATATCCGAATATTTTCTGTTATAATTAAAGTATGTTTTTGGCTAAATTTTATTTTGATATGCTGGCAAAATATAGACTGCTGAGTAGTAACACGAATTTAATTTTATTTAGAAGCGAAATAAATTTATTGAAACCATTTATATTGTTAATGGATTAACAATTAAAAATATATCTTTGTGGCATAATTTTTAAAATAGTAACACATGGAGATAAAGCGTTTTGGTTTACGATCACCATAAACGCGAACTGCAAACAAAATCAACTGATATTCAGCATAATTATCACGACCTGATACTTTCGGTACAACACGTTCATCTTGATCATAATAACTGCCTTGAAACAATTGCTGTTAAAGGAAAGGCCTCCAAACTTAAAAGTCTGGCAGACAAGCTTATTGCAATAAAAGGTGTTAAGCACGGAGAGCTGGTAATGACGAGTAAAAAGTAATTTTTTAAACCCGCAGTAACACGAAAAGGAAAAAGGTAACAAGTAAGGATTATGACAACAGAACTTCTTATATTAACAGGAACCGCGGCCTCTGTGGCATTTGCTCACACTATTCTTGGGCCTGACCATTATCTGCCCTTTATTTTTATGGCAAAAGCCAGAAAATGGTCGAATGCTAAAACGGCTTGGATTACAGCAGCCTGTGGTGTGGGACATGTTGGAAGCTCACTGGCAATCGGCATCATTGGAATTGTTTTCGGGATTTCAGTTGCCAAACTTGAGCTCATTGATGGAGTCCGGGGAAGTATTGCTGCCTGGGGCTTTACAATATTTGGATTGATATATATGATTTGGGGTATCTGGCGAGCAGTCTATAATAAACCCCATAAACATTTTCATCTGCATAAGGATGGAACGATGCACGAGCACGATCATAACCATACAAATCAGCACGACCATATTCATAACAAGAATATAACCCCCTGGGTGCTTTTTACAATTTTTGTCCTGGGGCCGTGTGAGGCTATGATACCGTTACTGCTTTTTCCTGCTGCCGAGAATAATTATGTGGGACTGGTGGTTGTGGCTATAGTTTTTGGTGTAGTAACCATTTTGACGATGCTTGCAGTTGTGATGCTCTCGGTTTATGGATTGAACCTGGCCTTCTTTGGTAAAATGGAGAGATATACCCATGCTCTTGCAGGTGCTATCGTGCTTTTGAGTGGAATAGGAATACTTTGGCTGGGGTTGTAAATTAGGAACTCCCGACCATATTATTTTTTAGAGAAATATATTTCCCCCTTTGCTTTCATAACGAAGTCTATTACATAATCCGGGTTTAATATTTTTATGTATCTTTACATCAACTTTAACAACCAATGAAATGAAAAAGTTAATATTAGCAGTTTTGTTTCTCACGCTTATTGCCTTTAAACCGGCGATATCAAAAGCAACTACACTGTACCCCGTGCAGCCTGGAGCGTAACAGCAGGTGATATTGATATGGATGGTGATAACGATATTGTTGTGGGGCATAATTATAGCTCTCAAACTCAATGGAGTGGAGTTTCGATAATGCTAAATGATGGAAATGGATATATTACTTTATATGATTCAGTCTTCCTTTTTGGTTGGCAGCCTGATAACCAAATCGAAAGCATAAATACCGGATCATCAAAAGAAATCAATCCAAAATA
>JAUVIX010000224.1 GCA_030592565.1 Chlorobiota bacterium | reverse complement strand
TTTTCCATTATCCCCACATCTTCAAGGTTTTGTTAAGATGCTGAAGGGTAATTATGTATTTGCCCATTGCACGACAACATCTATAACTCCAGTGGAGAAGTTCGATACATAATCGCACATCGCAATTGACAATATGCACAATCGCATCGACTAACTTTTCTTTTTCTTCTATCTTAAGCCCATAAAGAGCAATTCGCTGTTCCAAGATTTCACAGACATCCTCATCATCATAGTCAGCTACGTGAATGACGGCTCCACAGTGCTTTTCCATTGTAGAGGTTATTTTTGTTTCATCTTCCGAGGATAAGATCAGTAATCCTGTAAAACGTTTCTCTTGTGCCCTGTGATAACCAGGAATTTCGGATATTCTTAAAATACTGTCTCTGACGAGTATATATAATGGTTGCTTGTAATAATACGCCATTTTATCAATGTCTTGAATGTGGTATGTAATATGCTCATCAATCTGCTTAAAATGGTCTGTTAAATCGATACCGTAACCAATTAACTGCCCCACAACATCAATATATTCAATATTACCAAAGCTATTTGAAATGGCTCTTGCTATTGTAGCGCAGGAGTGCTTGCCATATATAAGGATTGGCTTGAATGGGAATCTTGCTTCCTCAAGGTTGTTCCAATGGTGTTCATCAATTGCAGTTTGAAGAGTTTGACAAGCCCTATTCTGACCTATCAGGTTATTCAGATTGATGTACCGGTCAAATTCCGAATGAAGGTCTGTTTGAATTTTATGGGTTATTTTCTGCATTTCCATTGGCTTCACATTCCAACAATTCTGTCTACCTATTATAATAATAAAAAAAATAAACTCTGGAAACTTATCCAAAAAAAAAGCAGTTAATCCATATCTCAGAATTAACTGCCCACTGATATGACATAGATTATATTGGCACATTATAAGAGCTTAACCTTACTCATTTTTGAGTCAGTATATTTGACTTTGCTCTCCTGCTGAAGCTCATCAATAACTGATTTAACTGCTGCTGATTTCGTCATATTCCTGCCAAAAACTTTATCCCTGCATATATCTCTGATCGTCAATGTTGCCAGTTCCTTTCTCTTAACATAGTTCCTCAATTTCTCAAAATAAGTATCATTCTTACTGCTCCCTGTGGATTGTAGGGCAAGATAGTTGTGATACAGAAAATACATTGCCAATTTTTCCGCAGACAGAACGGACTCTCTGTCTATGGCTAATTGGTTCGTTTCCATTGAATAGTATCTTATTAGATGTATTAGCAGAGCCAACTTGGGGTAGTAGGTTTTAATCTTGGCAAGAATTTCACAAAGCAGATCATCGTTGAAATATATCTCCAATGTGTGGCAAGTCTCATTGATGAATTTCAGAAACACCTGTTTGGCTTCAAAACTAAATTCAACGGCTATTGGCTCAGGTTCGCCATCATCCATCGGCACTTCAATCTCATTTAATCTATCATACAAACAATTGATGCTGTTCTTATTACTTATTAGCTGCTGTTGGGTTTTGTTGTCGATTTGCTTAAGTGTAAATAACTTTTTTTCGGGATACGAAAACAAAAACCTATAGGCACAACCGTTATCATAGTATTCTCCCTTGAAACATTTGTGAAGCACCTTCGTTTGAATTGTACCAATGATTGACAATCTTGGAGACTTAATGAATGTTTCTTCATCCTTCAGTTTAACGACGCTATCCTGCCCATCAATTAAACCCATCAGTATCTCCAAGTCGTCGCCCTTGCCACCCTTTTTATATTGATTTAGACTATTGAACAAAGCTCTCAGTTCATCCATATATAATAATACGCCACGAGGATTATCATCAAAACAATCCCTCAAACCTTCAAGCGTGCATTTGTTGATGATATATGGTTGATATTTTGGCTTCTCTTTCTTTTCCTCTAAATAGTTATGATCGGATTTTGATTTGTTGCTGAATCGCTGTTTGTGCCAGTCCTCATACGCTTTTTTCTCAATTTTATATTCTTTGTGAAATCGCCGATTATATTCAGTAATTTGATTTAGGGATGTCCTCAAAGGATGGCTTTTAGACTGCCCCGGAACACCTACCAATGTAATGCAAAGAGTCGTATTGCTTTGCCACCCATTGTGTGTATTTAGAATGTATTTCCCCCCCAATAGACTACCCGCGGCCGTCAGTGCTCCCAATGTATGGTATTCAACGCTACTGTTATCAACCTGAGCATTGATTGAGGCATAATTCCTAACAATTTTGGCAATGGCTTCCAATGGGAATTTCCTATGATGCTGATACAGTTGGCTGTAGTCTAACAATTGTTCCTTGACTTCATCATACTTGTTCAAATCGTTTAGGCACTCAAAGACAGGTTTAGTGTTTTGCTTGACAGCTTGGATGAGCTTTTCTGCGCCGCCGTCATTTTGCTCAATGTAATCAGATATGTCATATCCCTGATTTGATTGAGCAAATGGCAGTTGACAAATATATATATCTGAGATGTTGTTCAACAGAAGTGTTCTGACCATATTTTTGCAGAATTCATAACCAGGAGCATCATCATCAGGAATAATGACAATTCTTTTATTACGAAAATATTTTAGATGTGCATACTCTAACTTTGCATTGCTGCTACCCAACGTAGTAGCTTGCTTGCACCCGAATTCAAGGAGCTTGTCAGCATCTTTTTCGCCTTCAACATAGTAGATATTATCCGATGAACATCGAACAAGATTGTGCAGATTATACAGGAGTTTGGGAACGGGAGTTCCGTCAGAATAAGTGAGTTTTGGTTTCCACTGCCCATCTTCCCATCGATGTTGAAACGCCTGCTTGCCCTGAGCATCCTTGTAGCTGTAATATATTTTCCGTGAAATGGGGTTTCCGTCTTCATCTCTGTAGATATGCTCTCTGATGACATTGGTGTAATCAATCTCTTTCTTGGGCTTGGCAGGTTCCGCTTCGGAAACGTTATGCTCATCAAATATTGTGTCGCCCACATCGTCAGCTAAATCTGCCCATTCATCCAGCCCACTATTCTGATTGCCTGCCTCCTGCCATTTGGCAGAGTTGCTTTTATAGTCGGCATACTCAATATCAGTCAGCACCTTGCCTTCAGCATTACAGGTTGGATAAAAGCAGTGGAAGCACCCCTTGTTTATATCCACAGAGAAGACCGTATCTTGGTCGCCTTGATGATATGGGCAACACATCCGCCCATTACTGTTCAAGTCAGAGTCATCAATAGCTCTAACTTGTTCTTTGCTATCAGTTCTAATTAAATAAATCATAACAATAACCTTCCGTATATGGTCATTGCTACGTCGATACTCCAATATAACAGGTGGCTCAGGGAGATCAACAAGACCCCCCTGAGCCTGACTGCATACGGAAGTTTGCTACATCAAATATTATTTACTTGTCAAATTCTTTTTTGATCTTTTCTTCAATCGCTGCTCTAATAAAAGAGCTTCGACTTTTATCCGAGTCTTTTAAGATTTCTTTCAGCCGTATAACAACTTCAGTTTCAATGTAAATTGGAATAATTGTTTTCATTTGGAACCCCTTAAAAAAACATTTTATATTCATATTACTATAGTTAAATATATATCGTAATAATCCTTTTTTTTCTTTAGCAACCTGTAAAATTCTGAAAATTTATAGTTTTTTTTCTATCCAAAATCAAAAGTAAAAATATTTTAGTTAAGTGTTTTGGGTGGTTTTGTAGGGGGGTTCTGAAAATGTGAACATTGAACACGCCTGTACTAAATCGGAATTGGAGAAATATGCAACTGTCGGAATTGTCGAACATTGGAAAGACAAAAACCTTATTATTTGTTTAATAAGTAGGTTTTTACCTCATATATACTTAGGGTGTTCGCAATTCGACACTTTTCTCATTGAGTCAAAATTGACGGTGAATGTTCGACACAGTTCGACAGGTTCGATAGTCGCTTCAAAGGCTGTTTCGGTGTAAAGGTGTGCTGTAACTAACGGGGGTCTGAAACTATTTTGGTTTGACGTTCAGTCGCAGTGAAGGTGATATGTTTTTTTTCGACTGAATAAGCTATATGGCAGAACATCGCTAATGAAGCCTTCAGGTATGCCTAAAAAAGCTCCCGGAGCCTCCCGGTGAAACGATCTCAGAGAATTCGACCATATTTACCTGCCCTCACCAGGAAATGGCTCACAATGGCTCCGGTGATTTTCTTGAGACACAGGTTAATTACAAATCCAAAATTTCCCACCTATTGTGTATAATATCGTGGTCTTTAACATTGACTAATGTAAAAAGAATTTCAGAAATGCTGCTTGTTGTTTTGGGCACGCCACGAGTGAATAGCCCTCCAAACATTGTGCCTGTTATAATAAATTTTTTGTTACAATAAATTTCTATAAAACCATGTATTTTAATAAACTCATCGTAAATAATGTCGGCTTTACTTTTGTCAAAGCCACTGAATACTATATCAGCATGGTCCTCAATGGGAGTATTCTTGGGATTATTAGCAAAAATTAAACCTAATGATCGGTTTATAATATGGAGGCTTATTTCTCCACTTAATTGGAATTTTTCGTCATTGGAATATTTGAAACATATTTCACCTGAATAACTTTTATTGTATTTCATATTTGTATTCTTTCCAAGATAAGATTTATTCGTATGGTTGATAGTAATCATTAAACCATTTTGACTTGAATAGCCGATTGACCTTTGGCTCCGTCAGTTTCTTGTAGAGTTCTGTTTTTGAGGACAGCTTTCATAAACATACGTCTATTCATTTCTTAGTTCCTCATTGAAAGCTTCATTCAGAACTCATACCTCACAATTGGCACTGTTTCTTGTTTTTCACTTTTTATTTTATCAATGTGTTATAGAGACGGATACACGTCCTTGTTTCTCTTCCAGCCTCCCATTTATTATCTTTATATTCCTTCAATTCCTTATCTGCCCTCTCTGTTGACCATGTAAATCCTACCTGCATTGTATCAATCATTTTGTGATTTAACAATGCAAACCTATAATATCGTATTGCCAAATTACCACTGTTAATAATGTCAGTCAAAGTCTTATCAGAATTGTAATGCCGTTCCTTATGATTTTTCATTCTTTCAAATTTGATAACAAGAGATTCAAAATTTTCTTTGATTCTACCATTTTTATAAATTTCCAACAAAAGATCAATAAAATCCCTCATGTAATTGTTCATCATTGAGTGAACTTCATTATTAACTACTTTCGGTTTATTAGATTCTTCTACCCTCTTTTTTGCTATAGCTGCCGCCTCTGCTTTTCTTTTTGCTGCCGCTTCCCTCTCTTTTTTGGCCAATTCTATTTTTCTTTTCTTTGATCTTGCCTCAGCGTTTTTTTCGGCTCGAACCCCAACAGTACGTTTGGCCTGTTTTCCTGCTCCCTCATTTTCTCTTGCTATCTTATGGACAGTCAAACCTATGACACTGATAATTCCCAACAGACCAAGTACCAATACGATAACAGTATTCCGTTCCCTAACTAGATCAGCAGATTCCTTCTTATGACTTTGAGGATGATAGGAATGCACTACCTGTGGAGGAGGTTCATAACTTTCCTGAAGTTCTTCTAATTCAAACAATGGTGTTTCAGGGGGGACATCCTCTTTTGGAGTCGGGACTCTTGAGATTTTTTCGCACTTTGGGCATTTACATCTTTTGCCCACAGCATCATCTGGAACTCCAATCTTTTGCCCACATTCACATCTGAATTTAATCATCATTATACCTCCTGAGCTTTCTTATTTCGTAACCAGTAAATCTCTTAGGATGATCCACGGGGGGTAGATATACCGTATTCGTGCTGTTTGAACGCACCACGAAGAATGTCATCCGCTACCTGCCAAATAAAGTTGGCTTTATCCTGAAAGTTCTCAACCATACACTACCTCTCTAAAGAATGGATGTGCTACGCCTGATATACTACCAAAGCCATATTCATCGGACAAGAAAATTATAGATAAGCAGTTACGCCCTTCAACGCCCCCTGTAGTTACTGTTTTTTTTCGAAGAAATACTGCTCTATCGCTTTGCACGCCTTTTTTGTAAGGGTCGGTCGCCTTCGCAAGTAATTATCTGTAACTCCCGAAACCCTGTGCCCCATCAAAAAACGTATCTCATCGATTGGGCAATCGGCTTCCGCCGCCGCTGTTTGACACGCATCACGAATATGCTCAAACTTGACGGAATATTCCACTTTCGTTTTACTCCGAAGTTTTCGCCAAACAGAACCAATTCCGTGAGCACAATACGGCTTGCCTAAAAAAGTTATAAAAAGAAATTTTGAGTCGTGAGGTTCTTCCTTTTGCATTGCTTTAATTACAGACACTGTTCGGTTCCACAAACAGGCAACCCTTGGAACCCCTGTTTTTCCTCTATCCATTACCAATGTTTTCTTCTTGAGGTAGATGTTTTTTTTCAATAAATCACATACGTCTTGAGGATATAATGCTGCATTTGCCGCTAACAAAAGAAT
>JAUVIX010000280.1 GCA_030592565.1 Chlorobiota bacterium | reverse complement strand
TGTTTCATACGTGTATAATTTATCTTAATGTTAAATAATCAATTTATTACAATTTTATCATTGTCCTGTCGGACGGACTTTAATTTTTGTCTTAACACAAAAACGAAACAAAAAAGTCAAGAAAATATAATGCTTCCTCCCACATGCCAACACCGGCTCGCGCCAAATTTTCGGGCCAACGCACTTTTTGATTGTGCTAAAAATCAATTCTGTAGTCCCGAAACACATCATCATTTTTAACTGCTCCTTCATAATTATTATCCCAGCAATATGCATTTCATCCATTTTGAATTTTGTAATTGCCTGGCTATAAGTCAATTTAAAAATTCAGGGATCATACTTGTTTCATTATATTTCCAGTTTTAATCTTTCAAACAACGAACAGATATAGCAAGGCCACTACCACCCCCAGTATTATCTCGTTTGATCATAACCTGATCCCAATCCATATTGCGGTAAAATTTTCCCACAACATTTGAACTCCAGAAATAACCTTTCCATCCGCCTCCCCAATATTCATCCTGCACAACATAACCTCCTGGAAGAGCTGTAAAACCAAATGCATCAGTAGCCCCGGTATTTGGAGATTCCCACCATTCAGTACCGGTTTGTTTCAAATTCCCCCCTGCATCGGCACCTCTCTAATCGGTATTAGCCCACTCAGGATTCCCAATCCCATATACGCTATCAACAGCACCTTCAAGTACCTGCCATTCAATATCAGTTGGAATATGCCAGCCATCAGGACAAATACCCTGCGCTCCGGGGTCATTGGCATAATTCATCATTTCGCTCCATTGATATAATCCCCCTGAAAAAGTATTACAGTAGTTTTCATTATTTAGCGGACAATATTTTTCGATAGTGTTGTTATTTGTCTGCGACTGGGAAGCAGGGATCATCTCCCCAATATTCAAATTTTCTTTAAACCAGCATTGGCTATAAATTTGAATAGTATTGTATGTTTGACCTTCATAATCCACAGTTGGTACTCCAATACAAGGAATATTGGTTGCATATTGAAATGTGTATGTTTTTGATTCTTCAGGCGAATCCAGTATTCCCGACTCACCAAGTTCGTTATAGCCGACAAATAATAAAGCATCTCCCGGTTCAAAGGGGAGATACTTTACTAATCCAGCTGATTTTAAATTGGTGTTTTGGGGGCCAGAGCCCAAATATTCTATTTCATAATTCAATCCTGAACTGGTAGTGGAAGATAGTTTTATAGTCTTTGTATTGCCGCCTGCGCTTACTGAAAGCAGGTAGATGTTTTTAGAGCCGGAAGAGAATGAGAATAGATGATTTCCAGGGTTTAGTACACCCTGATATCTAGCAACATTTTGCCCCAGGAGGTTGGTTACCTCAATAGTTGCCATACCACTTTTGTTCATGCTGAGATTAATTTCTGTTTTTCCTTTAAATGGATTAGGGAAATTTTGAGTCAGACTTAATGAACTCACATCTGCTGGGAATTCATTTATGCCAGTCCAAAACAGATTATAAGTTGTATCAGGTGCGTATAACATAACATCTCCACCCTGAGTCATGTTTTTTATGTAGATACTGTCTAGACTAGTATAATTGCCATTATTGTCTCCGGTAAATAGCAGCTCAATTGTTGGATTTTGAGCAAACAGCGAGTGAGTTGCGAAGATTACGGTTGCGAATAGAATAATGCGTGCTTTCATAGTTGTAAATATAAGGTTAGACATGAATTTCTGTTTATAAATTTTATACTGCAGTTTATTAATGAATATCAATAATTTCTATGTTGTCATTTTTATCTGTATCTAATTTATCTGAAAATATTATTTTCTTATGTTGTGAACCGGAAAAATTTCTTATTTTTGTTTTTAATTCGATTTTCCGGGTAAAATTAAGATGATAGCTACAGGATGGGTTGAATTTCTCTTGTAAAATGTTTGCAAATTGTTTTGCAAGGATTTTACTATCAAGAACTTAAATAATTAACCAATTTTGCACAACGTAAACAAATATCATTTTGAGTTGCTAAAGCAAAAGATCATGGCTACCATGAAACAAACCTATCCCGGTATCAACCCTTCAATTTCTGACTGGAAGGGGCAGGAGATCACCGATTTTCAGGAAGACCTGCTGATAAAAGTAAATGCCCACATCAGCGAGAAATGGTTTTATAATCATATTAAGTCTAAAAGCAAGACGCTGCCCAGAATTGATGTTTTGAATCTGTTAAGCAAATATGTTGGTTATGCCAATTGGGATGATTTTGTGCATAAAAACAATTCAAAATTTCCACGTGGCAAACCTTTATCAAAAGAAAACCGGGTGTTTATTGTTTTGCCCCTCCTCCTCATCCTGGTGATGGCGGTACTGTTTCTCCTTTTTAAACAACTAAGCACGCGTGAATATAAATTCACTTTTTACGATGCCTATACCAGGGAAGTCATTACCGACAATCAAGTAGGGATTAAAGTTTTATCTGAAGATGAATCCCCAACAGTTTATTTTAGCGATACAAGCGGGCATTTTGTTTTGAAAACGGATGAAAGCATCCTGAAAATGGTTTTAAGTGCACCCTATTACAAAACCGACACGATAACCCGTATCCTGAAAAAATTTGACACAAACCAAAAGATCAGCCTGCAAGCCAACGATTATGCATTGATCATCCATTACTTTTCGGTGATGGATGTTGATGACTGGCAAAAAAGAAGAAGCCACCTGGCAAATATATTCGATGATGCAGCCATTATTTACCAGGTACTTAATGATGCGAATGCACCGGGAATGGAAATATATAATAAAGAGGAGTTTATTGACAAGCTGACAATTCCGTCCGGCAGTCTGAAGCATATTGAAATATTAGATACAAAATTTAATGATGATAAAATAATGATCCTTCGATTTAGGATTAACAAAAAAAGGTAGATGATTAAATATTTAAAAATATCAATATTTATTCTTGGTCTGTTTATAATTTATGCACCATCCTGCACAGATGAAGAAGCTGTTAGTAAGCGTGAGGCGGAGGCTTTAAATGAAACCAGAAACGAAATCCGTAATGAATTTGAAACAGACTATCTGACGGAAACTCCCCTGTTTGCTTATGAGACAACGGCAAAACAAAAACTATCTGACCTGGCTGAATACCTCCATATTATGACAGATACTTCACTTGATATGTCGTTCAGGATAAAAGCGGGTGATATGATAAATAAAACTTTTCTATCGGGAAATGAAACTTTACAATGTATTGATCTTGGCAAGGGGACGGCAAAAGAACTTAAAGTTAATATTCTAATAAAGAATGGGCTGGAAAACAAATTGCAGCATCAAACCTATACATTTGACTCCATAGACACTTATGAACCGCTTCACAGAATTGACAATACAACTTATTCAGGGATTCTCAGGTTTTCACAAAATTTTACCGATCCTGCCACTCCTAATCATATTATTAATTCAATCAGAAGAAATGCCGACTTTTGGGTTATAAAAGAAGATAAGGTATTTGGAACGGATATCATGAAGATATGGAATGTGCGGTTGGGAGATATCAGGTAAGTTATATCAATTTTCCCTGTTACAAAAAATGTGTTTTGTATGTTTTTCTTTAATCTTTTGCTACACTCTCAACCTCTAATTCTGTAAAGATACAAAGTTTGGCAGGTAGAATGCTAACACTCACGTTACATTTTATAACACTCACGTTACATTTTTGGGGATTTTTTAGGTTTTTTCAGTTTTTGACGGGAAAATTACAAATTCATTCTGTATTGAAACGGTGTTGAAAAAAGAGACCTTTACAAGGGAGAGGAGGTTGAGAGAATCTTAATAAGCAAATACAGAAAAACTAGTTTTGCAAAGGCCTCTATCTTTTAACCCGGAATATGCAATAGAAAATCTATTCCAAGCTACAATTACTGCAAAATATGACAAGAGTTAAATTTTGAAGCCTCACCATAGTGGTGCTATGCTTTCGTTTCAAAACTTCATATTTTATTGTACTTGTAGCTTTCATAACGAAGTCTATTACATAATCCGGGTTTAATATTTTACTTGTTGGTTTCCTTCACCTCTTTTCCCTCTCTAAAATTGAGAGGGAAAAGCAGGTTGAAGAATGTTTTAACCAAATAGTTTTTAGTTATTTGTTAAACACATACATTACCACTGGAAAATCTTCCTGGTATCGCATTTATTCTCACAAATTACCTTGACTATCAGTATTCTGTGGTCTTGTTTCAGCGAAATATTATTCGCCCCACGGTTTAGACTTTGATGTTGTAAAAGCTGTCCCATAATATTATAAATATAAATCTCACTATTAGCTTGTACTTCACCCGGGATTGTTACTACGAGTCCACTGTTGACCTGACGTAAGACAACCTCATTTACTGCAGATTTCTCCAATGAAGGTAAAGGCGTTTTCAGACTTATAATATTTGAAAAGTCGCTATAACCAACATCATTTAGCGCAGTTAAACGATAATAATACATTGTATTGTCTTTAAGACCGTCAACCAAATAGGAGGTATTATCATCTACTTTCAGCCCATTATAACCATTTACATAATCCTTGAACTCTTCATCATAGGCTAAATACAATCTATAATATTCGGCATCAAAAGCCGGCATCCAGTTTGCCTGGAAGCTAAAATAGGTTATATCTGTTGCTATTCTGGCTATAGGAGATGCTGGTGTTGCAAAATAGAGTGCACCCATATCTGAAATAGTTCCGTTGGGATCCACAATTAGCGGCGTACCTGTATTAACACAAGGAGAATTCTGTGTTAAGTGAAAGTCGTTTGCAAGTTTATTAAGGAAATGAGGATTTGATGAAATATTATGTAAGTAAAGACCCTGATAGGGATATGGGCCAATATCCGATAATCCTTTTTCAATATCAGAATATAACGTATTAACTTTACAATCGCTTGTGGAAATAGATATTTGACGCCACTCGTTAGCACTATTGCCCCACAATATGGTGTTGATAATTGTTGGTGTTGAATTTTCTGAAATATCAATACCACCGCCAATTGTTGACTTATTCCGGGTAATAGTGTTGTTTAGCAAAATAGGGTTACAGTTATTCGCAATTTCAATTGCACCTCCGGAAGTATTTGACTCATTATCAAAAAACAGATTATGCTCAATTCTGGCATTTGATCCCTTATAAAGAATGATTGCACCACCATGTTCG
>JAUVIX010000208.1 GCA_030592565.1 Chlorobiota bacterium | reverse complement strand
CATTTGAAGGACTAAAGAGTATGTAAGTAAAATACTTCATTACTATAAAAGATAAAAGCCGCCAAATAAAGTGACAGCTTTTAAGTTTGTGGGCCCACCTGGACTCGAACCAGGGACCACTTGATTATGAGTCAAGTGCTCTAACCAACTGAGCTATAGGCCCTCATTATTCACTATTTACCTATAGTTTTCAGAAAAATCCTCATAATAAATAAACTTGATTATGAGTCATCCCGCACATGTGGGACTAACCAACTGAGCTATAGGCCCGGAATTTTTTCAAAAAATTTTCCCATTACTTGGAAATGGGGGTGCAAATTTACAACTTTGCAAATTAATTACAAGCACAATTTGAAGATTTTTTTAAAAATATATTTATGAAGAAGAAGAATACAATAAAAAATATTTTGTTTGATTTTGGTGGTGTTATTATAAACATTGACCATCAGCGGGTTGAAAGAGCCTTTTCCCATCTTGGAGTTGATAATTTTGATGAACTATATTCAAAGGCTATACAGAATAATCTGTTTATAAACCTTGAAAAGGGGTTAATTGAGCCTGACAAATTCAGGACAGAACTACGAAAAATTTCTGGTTTGAATGTAAGTGACAAAATACTTGATAAAACCTGGAATGAAATAATTGGTGATTATCCTACTGCCAGGATTGAGCTTCTTAAAAAGATTTCTGGTAATTATAATTTGTACCTGTTAAGCAACACAAACATTATACATTATAATTATTACATTTCAAAGTTTGAGACGGAATTTGGATTTGATTTTAACTCGCTGTTCAGAAAAACATACTGGTCGTTTATGATTGGTAAACGAAAGCCAGACAAAGAGGTTTATGAATATATAGCAAGTGATAGCAAAATTATACCAGGAGAAACGCTTTTTGTTGATGATTCCGAACAGAATATTGAAGCGGCAATTGCAGTGGGTTATCAGGTCTTTCACATTACAGCAAAAAATGATATATTTAGTATTTTTGATGTAGATAAATTGAAAAGACTTACTTTTAGCCACAAAATATTATAATAAGTGTATGCAGTTTTTCTCATTCTTTCCAGAGATAAAGAATAAACCGGTTGGTATTAAGCTATTAATTCTAACCTTATTGGTTGCTATTTTTTTGGTGTTGTCAACTGCATTTGGAGTTGTCTTAGCAATACCGATTTTTGGTTTTGGGATATTCAGGGATATGACCGCACTTAATGACCTGTCTGATCCCCGAACAATTGCAATCCTCAAGTATTTTCAAGTTGTTAATCAGATTGGAGTCTTTATTTTGCCTGCATTGTTTTATGCTCAGCTTGAAAATAGGGATGTTTCCGGTTATTTGAGGCTAAGAGGGGGAATAAAAATTAATTATCTTATAATTTCGGTTTTTATTATTGCTGCTTCAATACCTGCCATTAACTGGCTGGTAGAAGCAAATGAGCAGATGAGGCTGCCTGAGTCGTTAAGTGGGGTTGAGCAATGGATGCGTGAATCGGAAGATAGAGCAAAGGCGCTAACAGATTCATTTCTCAATGTTAATACAGTTGGAGGATTAGTAATAAATCTTATTATTATTGCACTATTGGCAGCAGTGGGAGAGGAGTTTCTGTTTCGCGGTGTTATCCTGCGCATTTTTAATGACTGGTCACAAAATGTTCATCTGTCTGTTATCCTGTCGGCAATTTTGTTTAGTGCAATACATTTTCAGTTTTACGGTTTTTTTCCACGGCTGTTTCTCGGGATAATGTTCGGATATATATTTCTATGGACAGGTGCATGGGTAACGGTTATTCTCCACTTTCTGTTTAACGGATTGACTGTTGTAGCTTATTATCTTTACAACACTGGTGTGATAGAAATGGATATTGATACAATCGGAACATCTACGAACACCATTGTATTAATTGGTAGCCTGGTTAGTACCATAATGTTATTGACCTATCTGAACCTATTGACGAAGAAAAAGATCAATGAATGAATTTCTTGTACTGCGCTGTTGATTGTCACTCTGTAAAGGATGTATCTACTGTTTTGTAAATATGTGGATTATTGCTTTACACTACAATGGGCTGATAGGTTCGCTTTTCTCAAGATCAAAAAAAGGAAATACTATACGGTATTTCCTTTTTTTGATCTTAACTATGAAAAAACTATTTATTAGCAAGTTTCTTTGCTGTAGAGTAGTTAATTTTAAATGCACCTATTTCACGTAGTTGCTGTTTCACATCTGTTACGACTCCCATTTTTGTCTCTTTGTCAACTTTAAGAGAAGTAGTAAGTAATTTTCTGTCAGCTTCGTCACGAGCTTCTCTTTCTGATTCAATAAACTCAGGTATATCCTTAACAGTAGCAAAACTGTCGTTTAACTGAATTCTTGATTCGGTACCGAACTGCTTTTTTAACGGAGGACCAATAAAAATAAAACTTACGAGGGATTTCTTCTCCAATTTTTGAACCTCAGTTGCCTGAGGTGGTTTTATCTGAACCAAAAGTGTAGATTCTCTCATAGTTGTAGTAACCATAAAAAAGAATAGTAACATAAAGATAATATCAGGTAATGATGAAGTTGAAATACCTGGTGTTGCTTTCCCTCCTTTTTTCTTAAATTTTGCCATATTAATTTCCTCCTATTTCTGCCGGTTCAGCTTCAGAAATTGCTATCGGAATTGCTTTTTGGATAGCTTTAATTTTATTATTATCAGTAAGCTGTTTAAACCTCATCCCGAAATATTGTTGTGTAAGCTCATCTCTAAGTTCCCTGATCGCTGCAGCCAGTTCATTTTGAACCTGAATATACATGTCATATGATGTGCCTCTGTCATTTTTTAAAGAGATAACCCCATTTGAAGGCCATACCTCGCCACCTAGTAATGGAAGATTAATCGATTTCTTTTTCTTTTCCGGTTTGTCTTCAGGACTGATTGGATTATGAATATCTGTATTTCTAAGAAATTCCTTGACCTCATACCTGAGATTTGAAACATCATCAGGTTTATTATTAACCATCAATCGATCACTCTTACTGACCAGAACTTTTAGAACGTTACGCTCTTTTACTTTAATATCTTCCTGATCTTTCGGAGGAGGTGGCGGAAGCTTCCTTGAAATACCAGTATCAACATCCATCGTTGTAGTTACAAGGAAGAATATCAACAACAGGAAAGCAATGTCAGCCATCGAGCCTGCATTTATTTCATTTACTTTTTTCGCCATAATTCCCTCCTTTTTATTTAAATAAGCCAGATAAACCGGAAACTATAACAGCCAGAACAGCTGAGCCGCCAATAAAATATGTAAAATATAGTCCGGCACCAACCATCTTTGAAATGTTAGCCGTAGTTTTTAACTCTTCAAGCCTGATATTATTAAACGAGTTTCCTGCTATTGAATAGCAGATGAATCCGATTATAACAAAACCGGCTAATACAATTGCAATTTTAATTGCATTTTTAGGATTTTGCCCAATGAAAATTATTGGGAAAATTATAGCAAGAAAGGCAGCAAATGCCAGAGCAACAAAACTCGCTGTAATGTAATTGTCAATCACGCTGGTGCTTGCAACAGCATTATCTCCCTGATATAGTACTATTGACTGAAAAATAACAGCAAGGGCAATAAGGATAAGGGAGATAGCCTTAAATATATTAAGAATTATTTTGTCCATAACTATTTATTTTTTTGATCATATTTTGTAAGAAGGTCAACAAAAGTAATTGAACTATCTTCCATATCATTTACCAGACTGTCAATTTTCGAAACCAGGTAGTTGTAAAAAACCTGAAGGATAATCGCAACAATCAAACCGAAAACAGTTGTTAAAAGAGCAACTTTAATACCACTGGCAACAACGGTTGGAGAAATGTCACCCACTGCTTCGATATTTTCGAAAGCCTTAATCATCCCGATTACAGTACCCATAAATCCAAGCATAGGAGCAAGGGCAATGAATAATGATATCCAGCTAAGACCTTTTTCAAGTCGTCCCATCAAGACACCACCATAGGCGATGATTGATTTCTCAACAACATCAATTCCTTCACTGTATCTGTCCAGCCCCTGGACAAAAATTCCTGCAACCGGCCCTCTTGTATTTTTACAAACCTCTTTGGCAGAGTCAACACCTTCATTCTCAAGCGCAGTTTCAACTTTATTAAGTAATTTTTGGGTGTTAGTTGTTGAAAGATTCAGATAAATGATTCTTTCAATTACCAATGCAAGACCAATAATAAGGACAACGAGAACAATACCCATAAATCCGGCACCACCCTGGATAAATTGTTCCTTTAAAACCTGGTGGAATGATTGAGGAGCATCCGATTCTGTTTCCATTGCAGTTTCCATTGACTCAGTTTCCATTGTTGCAACTTCATCATCAGAAATAGCAGTTGAATCTGTTTGTTCTACTGTTGTTTCTTCCTGAACATCTTGTGCAATGATTACTTTGTTAACACCAAAAGTCAGCATAGTTGCCAACGCGATAAAAGCAATTAATCGTTTCATAGTTAATTTGTATTGATTTGTAATGTTTATTATTTAACTTAATTTTTCTCAATTTATTGTCAATTCAGCGGAGAGAGAGGGATTCGAACCCTCGGTACACTTTTGGCGTACACACGCTTTCCAGGCGTGCACCTTAAACCACTCGGTCATCTCTCCCAATATGTACCAGTACAAAAATCTCTCTCAAAACGAGGGGGCTAAAGTACAAAAAAAATTAACCTGAAAGAATTAATTCTATTTTTTTTAGATTTTGTTTTTTTATGATACCACTATTTTACAAATTTTCGAAGCATTTATTCGTCTGAAGTTGTTATCTCTCCTACAACAGAAGTGGTGAGCAGTTTGATAATTTTTTCTTTATCTGAAAAATTTCCCAGCAAATACATCAGCTTTGCAACAGCAGCTTCAGTTGTAATATCAAAACCTCCTAAAACTCCAATCTCTTTAAGTCTGATACTTGTTTCGTATTTGCCCATTGCAACGGAACCACTCTCGCATTGCGATACATTTATTATTATTAAACCTTTTTTAATTGCATTTTTGAGCAATTTTATAAACCAATCGAAATTTGGTGCGTTTCCTGCCCCGTAGGTTTCCAGAATGATGGCTTTCAAACCTTTGATGTTTAAAATTGATTTGATCGTGTTTTCGGTAATGCCCGGAAATAATTTTAGAATTGCAATTCCAGGGTCAAGGTTTTTATAGACTTTTAGTTTTTTGAAATTGGGATTATGGATCGCGTTCCTGTTATATTTAATGTAAACACCTGCATCGGCAAGTACCGGATAATTGGGAGAGCGGAATGCTTCGAAATCATCAGCATTGAATTTATGGGTACGGTTTCCCCTGAAAAGCTGATTCTCGAAATAGACACATACTTCAGGAACCAGTGGAGTGTCATCTTCTTTTGCTGCAGCAATTTCAATTGATGTTATAAGGTTTTCCCTGCCGTCGGTTCGAACCATCCCAAGAGGAAGCTGTGATCCGGTCAGAATTACCGGCTTATTAAGGTTTTGCAGCATAAAACTTAAAGCCGAGGCAGTATAAGCCATAGTATCAGAGCCGTGTAAAACTACAAAGCCATCATACGATTCATAATTATTTTCAATGACTGATGCAAGCTCTGCCCAGAATTCGGGACTCATATTGGATGAATCCATCAGCGGGTCGAAACAAAATGAGTTTATCTCGTAATCCAGTAATTCCAGCGATGGAATAATTTTAAACAGGTTTTCAAAACGGAAAGGGTGTAATGCTCCGGTTTTTGCATCTTTAACCATTCCAATTGTGCCGCCGGTGTATATTATAAGTATGCTTGTTTTCGAATCCATATCAGTTTGGGAGCTTAAAAAGATTTATTGCATTTTTTGTTGTTATTTCAGTCACCTCCTCTATAGAAAGCCCTTTGATTGCAACCAGCTTTTCAGCTACATATTTTATGTAGGAGCTTTCATTTCTTTTTCCTCTAAACGGTGTGGGGGTGAGGTATGGGGAGTCGGTTTCAAGAATCAAATGTTTCAGGTCAATCTGAGCTACAACCTTGTCCAATCCGGAGTTTTTAAATGTTAGAACACCGCCTATCCCAAGTTTTAAGCCCATCCTGATAATTTTTTGTGCTTGATCATAATCTCCTGTGAAGCAATGAAAAACGCCAGTTAGGTCGTCACTGTTTTGTTCTATTAGTATTTTATATATCTCATCAAAGGAGTTGCGGGAATGGATAACGATAGGAAGATGGTGTTTTTTTGCAAGCTCAATCTGATGGCTGAATGCTTTTTTTTGCTCTTCGATGAAAGTTTTATCCCAATAGAGGTCGATACCGGTTTCGCCAATTCCGAAGAATTTTTGTTTTTTGAGCATATCCTCAACTTTTTTTAATTCTTCCTCATAATTTTCTTTCACGGATGTAGGATGTAGTCCCATCATCGGAAAACAGTTATCAGAGAATTGATTACTGAGTTCCAGCATTGGCCCAGTTGATGAAGAATCAATATTTGGAAGAAGCATATAGCGGATATTATCCTCAATAGCTCTATTTACAACCTGTTTCCTGTCATCGTTAAATTCTTCAAGATAGAGATGAGTGTGTGTGTCAATTAAAAACATTGCGCAAAAGTATTACAATTAGCGGAAATAATAGTCTCTTAACCAAATTGAATAAATTGGGTCAAGTATTTCGATTTTTGCAGGTTTATCATCAATTATTTCTTTATCTTTCAATGAGTTTTTAATTCGGGTAATATTGGCCGATGTGCCTAAATTATACTTTTCGAGGGTTTTCTTTGAACTGAACATTTTAACCCCATCGATAGACTTTT
>JAUVIX010000050.1 GCA_030592565.1 Chlorobiota bacterium | reverse complement strand
CCGAGCATTCAATATGCCAGCCCGGGAATCCATCACTCCAGGGTGAAGGCCAGCGCATAATATGCTCTGGTTGTGCCTTCTTCCATAAGGCAAAATCGGCAGGATTATTTTTTTCCTCCTGTCCTTCAAGCTCGCGCGTAGTAGTTAGCATGTCCTCAAGCTTTCTGCCTGATAATATCCCGTAATCGTGTTTTTCATTGTATTTGGCTACATCAAAATAGAGAGAGCCGTTTCGCTCATAAGCAAATCCGTTCTCAAGAATCTTCTTTGCCATTTCAATCTGATCAATGATATGCCCTGAAGCCTGAGGCTCGATGCTGGGGCGCAGCACATTCAGACTATCCATATTTTCATGGTAGCGGTTAGTGTAATACTGGGCTACCTCCATTGGCTCAAGTTGCTCAAGCCTGGCTTTTTTTGCGATTTTATCCTCTCCTGCGTCAGCATCATTCTCAAGATGTCCTACATCAGTTATATTTCGTACATACCGAACCTTATAACCAAGATGCTCAAGATATCTGAAAACAATATCGAAAGATATTGCCGGACGTGCATGGCCGAGGTGCGCATCTCCGTAAACAGTAGGACCGCAGACATACATTCCCACGTTTGGCGGATTGATTGGTTCAAAAAGCTCTTTCTTTCTTGCTAGAGAGTTATAAATATATAATTTGTTTTCCATCGGGTTAAAATTTGAGGATGCAAAATTACAAAACATTTGTACATTAGTCACAAAAGCTAAAAAACACTAAATCCCAATAATTATATCATACTTAATTTCAATAGCTCGACTTATGATAAAAAAAGGTGTCTGAAAGATTTCCAGACACCATAATAATTTATTGTTCTCTTGTATTTTATTTCAAAACTCCAAGCTCTTTACCAACCTTTGTAAAAGCAGCAATGGCTTTATCAAGGTGCTCAGTTTCGTGAGCTGCCGAAAGCTGAACGCGGATACGGGCAAGGCCTTTAGCAACTACCGGATAGTAGAAACCAATTACATAAATCCCTTCTTCAAGAAGTTTGGCTGCCATATCCTGAGATAGTTTTGCATCATAAAGCATTACTGCACAGATAGCAGATCTTGAAGGCTTAATGTCAAATCCGGCATTTTTCATTTTTTCCATAAAATATTTGGAATTAGCATGAAGTTTGTCCTGTAGCTCATTAGTTTGTGTCATCATATCAAACATCTCTATACCGGCACCAACAGCAGCTGGAATAAGGGAGTTTGAAAACAGATATGGTCTTGATTTTTGACGCAGCATTTCAATGATCTCTTTATGGCCTGTTGTAAATCCACCGATTCCACCGCCGAAAGCCTTTCCGAGTGTACCTGTGATAATATCCACTTCACCACGAACATCAAACAGTTCTGTAACACCACGGCCGGTTTTTCCAACAACACCTGCAGAATGACATTCATCAACCATTATCATAGCATCATACTTTTTGGCAAGTTCGTTGATTTTATCTAGAGGGGCAACGTTTCCATCCATTGAGAAAACGCCGTCAGTAACAATAAGTTTAAAACGGGCTGTTTTTGAAGCTTCTTTTAGTTTTACTTCAAGGTCTACCATATTTGCATTGTCGAAACGAAAACGTTGAGCTTTACAAAGTCTGACACCATCAATAATAGAAGCATGGTTTAAAGAGTCGGAGATAATGGCATCTTCGGCTGTTAAGATCGGCTCAAAAACACCACCATTAGCATCGAAAGCGGCGGCATAAAGAATTGTATCTTCTGTTCCGAAGAACTCGGCTATTTTCTGCTCAAGTTCAGTATGAATATCTTGTGTTCCGCAGATAAATCTTACAGATGACATACCAAAACCGTGGCTGTCGAGAGTGTTCTTTGCAGCCTGAACCAATCTTGGATGATTAGAAAGGCCGAGGTAGTTGTTTGCGCAGAAGTTCAAAACTGTCTGTCCTGTATTCAATTTAATTTCAGGTCCCTGTGGAGATGCGATAATTCTTTCAGCTTTGAATAAGCCAGCCTCTTTAATACCGGCCAGTTCCGTTGCGAGATGTTCTTTTATTTTTCCGTACATTTTTGTATGTTTTAAATTGACAATTGTTATTTATTTTAAAAACCGCAAATATATTTTAATTTGGGTTAAAATTGATTTTAAATTAGAAAACTAAATTTTTTTTACAATAAACCTGTTATTTAAATTTGTCAGTGTGCAAAAATATTTATTTTTGCCACAAAATTGTTAATTAATTAACACTAAATTTAAAATATATGAAAAATATACTGATTATTGGTTCGGTTGGGCAAATTGGCTCGGAACTGACAATGGAATTAAGAAGAAGATATGGCAATGATAATGTTGTTGCCGGATTTCGCAGTACACAACCTTCGGAAGAACTGGCTAACTCCGGTCCGCTTGAAAGAGTGGATGCTACTGATGTTGAAAGACTGAATGAAGTTGTGAAGAAATATAATATTGATACCATTTATAATCTGGCAGCATTACTTTCAGCTGTTGCAGAAGAAAAGCCACAGGCTGCCTGGAACGTAGGCGTAAACGGAGTATATAATGTACTTGAAGTTGCACGCGAACATAATTGTGCTGTCTTCTTCCCGAGTTCAATAGGTGCTTTTGGGCCATCTACACCACTCGATAACACACCACAGGATACCATACAGCGACCTAATACAATGTATGGAGTAACAAAAGTAACAGGCGAATTGTTAAGTGATTATTATTTCAAACGATTTGGTGTTGACACAAGAGGTTTACGCTACCCTGGAATTATCTCAAATGTTACACTTCCTGGTGGAGGTACTACCGATTATGCAGTTGAAATTTTCTATGAAGCAATAAAAAATAAAAAATATGTATGTCCGATGGCTGCCGGTACCTTCCTTGATATGATGTATATGCCGGATGCTTTGGATGCCGCAATCGATCTTATGGAGGCTGACCCTTCAAAACTCAAGCATCGTAACGCTTTCAATGTAACAGCTATGAGTTTTGACCCTGAAATTATTTCAAATGAAATAAAAAAGCATATTCCAGAATTTATAATGGAATATGATGCTGATCCGCGTAAAAAGGCTATTGCCGACACCTGGCCAAACAGTATGGACGATTCCTGTGCCCGTGAAGAGTGGGGTTGGAATCCAAAATACAAACTTGGAGAGATGACTGAGGATATGCTTAAAGAGATAAGTAAGAAACTGGGAATCAGTTATTAGTTTTTAGACTATATACATTATATTTAAAAAAACCCCTGACAATGATTAATATTGTCAGGGGTTTTTTTTGGCACTTTAATTTCTATACGGTTTTTGAATTTTTATTCAAACATTTCGATATTGAGATTTATTTGATTTTTGTATTTTTTCAAATTATCTCCTGTTACCCAAAAATCGTAACATGAAAAGAAACAAGTTGATAAAATCAAGGTACAGGCGCATTGCTCCCATAATTGTTAGTTTTTTTGTATTTTCAGCCCCATATTCCACTCCGGCTCCGATACGTTTCAAAACCTGAACATCGTATGCTGTAAGGCCTGTAAATACAAGTACCCCGATAAAACTAATTATATAATCGAATGTCTCACTATGCATAAACATATTTACGACACTTGCGATTATAATTCCAATCAATCCCATCATCATTAATGAGCCGAATTTTGTAAGGTCTGTTTTTGTTGTGTAACCAACAACTGCCATCACACCAAACATTCCGGCAGTAACCACAAAAGTTTGAAAAATTGATGCCGATGTATAGGCAATAAAAATAAAACTCAGACTCATCCCCATCAATACAGAAAAAGCACCAAACAATAAAGTTAAAGTACCTGAAGAGAACTTTTGAAATCCAGCTGACATCGCAAAAACAAATCCCAAAGGTGCCAACATGACAATCCAACCAAGAATTGTCATACCGCCTTCAGGATTATAAAGCGACATTATCAGTGAGGGCGTTGCAGCAAAATAGTAAGCTACAAATGCCGTTATTGCCAAAGCTATTGCCATCCACGAAAACACACCTGCCACAAAAGTTCTCGAAATTGAACCCGAATCAACTTGTGCGTGTGCTCCTCCACTAATTCTATTATTTCTCATCATAATTTTTTGTTTTTAATATTTTGAGTAAACCTCTTATCAAATATAATGCCCAAAAAAGAATTGAGATTCTCAATTCTTTTTACAATTTATAACTTATCCAAAAACATTCCGGCAAGCTTCATCATTTCCAGTTCGGCTACTTTAGCGTTATACATAGCCTGATTGTAGCGGTCGATAGATTCCTGCAGATTGATTTGAGCCTTACGAAAATCCAGTGATGTAATCTGACCAATCTGGAACTGTTCTACAGAGCGATTGAAATTCAATTCGTTAATTTTTTTATTACCCTCTTCTGTTTTGAGGATGAACAACATATTTTTATAATTACTGTAAGCATCAGCAACCTGACGTTGTAACTCAATTCCAATTTTTTCAATATAAATTTGGGCATTTTCTACATTTATTCTTGCATTCTGTTCTCTGACGCGTGTCTGTCCACCATCAAAAAGATTCCAGGACAATGATGCACCAAGGTTAATTCCGTCACTTTTTTGATATAGAAAGCTGCCCAGGTCATTATCTATCCTGTTATATGAATATCTTCCGTTAATATCAATTTTAGGGATATATCCGGTATGACTTTGCTTTAATTGTATTTCTGAAATACCTTTACTTTGTTGTGCGATTAAATAATCCACATTTTTGTTACTGGCATTTTGCCATATATCCTCATAATTAAAAGTTGTCCCGAAAATTACAACTGTATCCACCACAAACTCTGTTGACATCGGTATACCCATCATTACTTTCATATCATTGCCTGCCAGTTCAAGCTGACGAAAAGTATTAATGTAGTTAACACTATCGTTGTTTCTATCAACCTCTGCATTCAAAAGATCAAGTTCTGTAGCCTGACCAAAATCGTATTTATCTTTCATATAACCAAGTCGTTCATTGGAGATGGTGATCGTACGTTTAATATTTTCAATACGTGAAGTTAATAGCGATACCTGGTAATATGATCTTATCAGCCGTATTAATGTATTTTCAATGACAGACCTGGCCTGCAACTCAGAAAGAGTGTAGGTTTTATTTAGTATCTTGAAATTATAATTCCTGCTTAACCCATCAAATAGTCTGTAATTAAGACCGAGGGAAGCATTATAGGTTTTAGAGACAGCACCGGATTTTGAAACATTATCTCCTGATGCAAATGTCATATCAGTATTGTTTTTTGAATAATTAGCACCTGCCAAACCAACTAAAGAGGGTAGATATCCTGAATTAAGGACACCTTTGTTTACTTCCGCTATTCGCACGTTGTTTTTTACAGTTAAAATATCCTGATTCTTTATCATTGCAACAGCAACAGCATCAGAAAGTTTCAATACTGAATCAACAGACTGCTGTGCAGATATCCAGGCTGGCAATACAAACAGCACAATAATTATAATAAATTTATTTCTCCAATTCATCATTTTCAGCTTTAAGTTCTTTAATAACGTGCTCAACCTCTTCGGCAGTAACTCTCTTTTCCTCCCAGATATATATAAGGGTTCGCTTTAACTTATTGACTGATACCAGAAAAACCGGTAACAGAATAAGGGTTAAAAGCGTAGCAATAGTGATTCCATATGCAATTGAAATAGCCATTGGAATGAGAAACTGGGCCTGGAAACTTTTCTCCAGAATTAATGGAGCAAGACCGGCAACAGTAGTCAGGGAAGTAAGGAATATAGCCCTGAATCGGGAGACACCTGCCTGATACACAGCTTCTTTAAAGGGGACTCCGCTTTTCAGCAAACGATTAACTTTACTGATAAGCACAAGGCCGTCATTTACCAGAATTCCTATAAGGGCAATAATACCCATCATTGAAAGTACATTAATCGGTTGCCCATGGAACCAGTGACCCCAGGCCACTCCCACAAAACTAAATGGGATGAGAAAAAATAAAAGAATTGTCTGGCTAAATGAGCGGAACGTAAACACTATTATAGCGATAATCAAAAACAGAACGATAGGAACCACTTTGCCGGCTGACTTAGAAGTCTTTTCCGCTTCACGGTTCTGCCCTTCGTAAAGCACATTTACTGTCGGGTATTTTGCCAGAATAACAGGTACAATAGACGCTTTTACATAATCCAGCACATCTGTTGCCGAAGCATTTTCATCAACCATATCTGCTTCAACATTTATTTGCCTCTTTCCGTCAAGATGGTTAATCGAAACAATACCTCTTTTAATGGTATAAGATGCAATTTCCCCAAACGGAACTTTTTTTCGTGAAGGAGTGGTAATAAACATTTCCGAAAGGTTTTTTATGGATGATCGCTCATTCTCATCATAACGGACCCAGACTTTTACCTCATCACGACCACGTTGCAATCGCTGAACCTCTTTACCGAAAAAGCCTGACCGTATCTGCCCCAGGATATCCTGAAGAGTCAATCCAAGCATGTAGGCCTTTTCTTTTAAAACAACGTTAATTTCTTTAATTCCCTGGCGGTCGTTATCGTTTATATCTTTAAGCCCTGATAATTTTGACAATTCAAACTTTAACTCGTTTTTAGCCAAAGTCAACTCTTCAAGATTATTTCCCAGAAAAGCAACGGAGACAGGCTTGCCAAACGAACCTCCACCGCCAAAAGAAAGCTGTTCGGCACCTATGACCGGCCCTGCCTTTTTGGTAATGGCATTGGCTATTTCAAAACTTATGATGTTTCGTGTTTCACCATTCAGGAGAATGATGTTAAGGCTTCCATCAGCAGTTGATGGGCCAATTTTCTTTTCAATGAAAGTAATGATATCCAAACTGTCAGCTCGTTTGGCTTTGTAATCAGCATTTACCTCCCAGGCTGCTTTTTGGATTTTATCAATCCAGGCTTCTGTGATCTTTTCATTAGTCCCGGCTGGCATCTTCAAAGTAACGGTGATGTTATCCCGCTCAATAAACGGGAAAAATGTACCTTTGATTATCCCCCCTTCCATTGCCCCAATGGTTAATAGAAACAATACAACAGCAATGGAAATTACCAGGAACCTGTTGTTAATGGAAAAACGCAAAACAGGAGCGTAGGTCTTGTCTCGCATCCAATACATTATCTTGTCCATAAATTTTACGATACGGTTTTGTTTCTTCTCTCCTTTTAAAGCTCTGGAATGGGCAAGGTGTGTCGGTAGAATTATAACTGCTTCAATTAAAGAAACAAAGAGTGTGGCAATAACCACAAAAGCCAGCTCACTGAAAAAATCACCCATTCGTCCGTCAAGGAAAAAGAAGGTTGAAAAAGCAATTATTGTCGTAAATATTGCAGAAAAAATTGAAGGTAACACCTCCATTGTTCCGTCGATGGCCGCCCTGACGCTATTTTTTCCCTGTTCGTAATGGGAATAAATATTTTCAGCAATGACAATACCGTCATCCACCAGAATCCCCACAACTACGATCATCCCAAAAAGCGAGATAACATTGATTGTAACGCCAAAAATATTTGCCAGAATAAACATTCCCCAAAAAGAGATTGGTAAGCCGGCAGCCACCCAAAGGGCCATTCTAGGATTAAGAAACATTGACAAGAATAACAAAACAAGCAACATTCCCACAGCACCGTTACGCAATAACAAATCCTTTCGCTCTTTAAGGTTAACAGACCTGTCCTGTACTACACTGACATTCAAATTTGGGTTTTTTTCCCGAAACTCCGAAATGTAATTATTTATCTTTTCGGATGCTTCCAGGAAATCTTCACTGTTAGTGGTTTGTATTTCAATCTCAACGGATGTTTTGCTATTAATTTCAATTCTATTAGGATTTTCCGACCAGCGATCATAAACATGGGCCACATCATCTACTCTGATAGTTTTTCCCTGAACATCTGATTTAATGACTATATTATTCAACTCACGTCCGTAATACTTTTTATAACGACCACGTATCAAATATTCCTCTTCGTTAGTACGTATTTTGCCACCTGTTATGTCAATATTGGCACGCTTTACAGCATTTGCCACATCATCAAATGTAAGGTTATAACCCCGAAGAGTATTTTCGTTAACTGCAATTTCTATCTCCTCTTCAGGGAAGCCATGTAGCAGGACTTTAGAAATGCCCTCCATCCCTCTTATGTCATCTTCAATTTTGTAGGATATCTCTTTCAGGGATTTCAATGAAATATTGTCTCCACTGACAGAAAAAATTACAACTCTGTTGAGATTTTCATTTTTAAAAATAACAGGAACCTCCATATCAACAGGGAAGGAGTTAATACGATTTACTGCATTCTTTACATCCTCAAGTACAACATCAGTTTCATAGCTTTTATCCACTTCAACAGTAATGTTAGCACTGTTTTCAGAAGATACTGAGGTTACCCTCTCAATTCCGGAAACTCCTTTTAGATTGTCTTCAATTTTCAATACGATACCCTGTTCCACCTCTTCGGGAGAGGCTCCGGGATAAATAAGCTGAATGCTAATAATCCTGCTTTCAACCAAAGGGAAAAAGGATGATTTCATATTGAGCATCGCCACAGTTCCAAAGATGACAAACGTCATAATAAAAACATTGGCAGCAATCGGATACTTTATAAAGTAGGAAATGATCTTTTTCATTGATTCTTTTTTGTCCGGTTATTTTTTTGATGATTGTGGAATTATCTTCATCCCTGGAAAGATACCGGGGATATTTCTGGAAACGATTTTGGTTCCGTCAGTAAAACCTTTTGTGACCACCGACTTATCCAAAAAACGCACTACGTCTATTTCCTGCAGCTTAAGAGTACTATCTGATTTAATGACATATACATAGCTGTTTTCTACAAGAATATTTCGCGGCATTTCAAAAACATTATTCATTGAGCCCGCTGATATCCTGGCTTTCACAAACATTCCTTCACGTAATCCCTTATCTGATGTTTCAATAAAAACTGAAACCGTCTGGGTATTAAGGTCAATTGCAGCATTAATCCGTGCAACTCTGCCCTTACATACTGCTCCTCCTTCAGGAGATATTATTTCTGTCATATCACCAACCGATATCAGATTGGCATCAACTGCTTTAACAGAAAGCTCCAATTCAAAGACATCAGTATTGCTGAAAACACCAATTTTTTGACCAATCCGGATCAGTGTTCCCGGATTTACATTTGATTCGGTAACAATTCCCGTAAAAGGAGCCCTAATATTATATTTATCAAGCCTTGCTTCAAGATTGCGGATACCATAATATGAGCTGTAGATATTCCGGCCGGTTATGAAAAATTTCTCTTTTTTCGATTTAACTTCCGGTAACGGTTTTAAGGGCTTATCAATCTCCATAGTTGTAAGATAATCGTACCATTTATCAAACTCATCAGGAAACTCAAGCTTAATATCGGGAAGCAAAGAGGTTATCAAATTCTGGAAATCGCTATGCCTGGCATACAAGCTGGCTCTGAACTCCGAGTCATTGATTTTGATCATTAGCTCTCCTTTCTTAAAAGAAACACCGATTCTGAAGTCCTTATTTGTTTTTTGCAACACACCATTTACTTCTGAAAAGATATCGATACGATCTTTGGCTTTTACCTGTCCCGAACCTTCAATTATCAAAGGAGCAATTCCATTTGTAACTTCCATATAAGGAGCAATTACCAGGGTTTTATTAACTTTCTTTTTAGGCGCTTTTTTCATTTTTGAGATGTAACTGTAGCCAACTACACCAGCAACTATTACAATGATGGCCACTATCCATGTTTTTCTGAATGTCATAACTTTTTTTCTTTTCTGTTTAATAAAATGGTTGTAATTACAACTTTTCTTCCATTTCGTTTACTCTATTAACTAATCTTTTTAGCAAATCAACAGTATTACTGATTTCTTTCTTATTAAAACCTTTTTCAAGTTCCGACTTTATCTCTAAAAACTTAGGCAATATATTCTCCAGAAGCATTCGACCTTCTTTAGTAAGATATATACCCTTCTTTCTTCTATCGTCTTTAAGGTTTATCCTAATTACTTTATGATGATCTTCTAATGTGTTGATAGCCCTGGTTATTGAGGTTTTGTCCCTGTCCATAAAATTGGCCAGTTCCTGTTGGCTTATTCCTTCATTGGCATTAACTATTTTTAATAATATGAACTGCTCAAAAGTAAGATCATAACCTTCTTTCTGAAAAGTTCGTGTAAGCAAATGAAACATACGGTGATGTGCCATTGCAATCCATTTCCCGAAAAAATCTGTTGTTTGAAACTCCATATTCTAAAAGATGTATATACAACTATAAAGGACGGCAAAAGTAGAAATATATTACACCGGAGAGAGTGTTTTTTTGCCCGTATTTCATAAAAAATGTTAAATCACTGTATTCAAGGGTATTCATATATTATAATTCGTATTCATAGTGTATTGTAGTATTTCAAAAAAGGAAACCTTTTATACACCTCTGGCCGATAGTAACAGCCAACTTTATCTGATAGTATCCCTTTTATGAATTTTTGAAAACAAATTTCTTTTTTTTTCGTAGAAAACCCTTATTGATAACTCATTTCATTAAAATATTGAATATGAAAGGAAAAATATTACTGATAAGTTTCTTGCTTTCCCTATATGGTGGCTTAATGGCTCAGGATACAAAAAGTAGTGACACTACCGATGACAATAGTCGTGTTTCGATAAAGCTATACAACGAAAGTCTTCAGCAGTGTGATGACGGACATTACAGTGAGGCACTTTCGATGGTGAATAAGGCCGTTTCGTTTAATCCGGATCTTATACAAGCTGTTTACAACAGGGGATGTATATTCCTGAAACTTAACAGACCCGACAGAGCAATACGTGATTTTAGTACTGTTATCTCAAAGGATAAAGATTCTAAGGCCTATGTAGGTAGGGGAACAGCCTACTTTATGAAGGAGGATTATTTAAAAGCAAATGAAGAGTTTTCCTCAGCAATTGCTATAGATCAAACTTTTGCAGAAGCATACTATCTCAGAGCAAATGTCCAGATAAAGCAAGGACAAGATCAGGAGGCTTTAATGAATTTTGATAAGGCCATTTCGTTTAAACAAGATTATGCTCCGGCATATAACGATAGAGGATTGCTGAAAATGAATATGCAAGATTACTCAGGAGCTTTAAGTGATTTGATAAAAGCTACAACACTTGACCCATCTATGGCATTTGCATTTAACAACCTTGGTAAAGCACACGAAAATACAGGAGATAAAGAGGCAGCCCTCGAAGATTACACTGCTGCCATTAAAGTAGATGTAAAATTTGCAGATGCCCTTAATAATCGCGGAAGATTAAAATATGAAATGGGTGATTTTGAGGGAGCCGTCAAGGATTATACAAGAGCAACCAACCTTAATTCATCCTTTGCTTATGCTTATAATAATCGGGGGAATGCTAAATATATGATGGGTGATTTTAGTGGTGCAATTGAAGATTTTTCAACAGCTATAAGCATTAATCCTGATTATGGAGAAGCCTATCTGAACAGAGGTAATACAAAAGAGATGCGAAGGGATGTGGCAGGCGCTTGCAGAGACTGGAATAAGGCAGCTTCTTTTGGTGTTGTAGCGGCTGAGAATTATGCGACAAATCAATGTGGTAAATAATGTTAAAATCTAAAATGATGTTAAAAAGGATATTTTATATAAGTGCATTATTTGTATTGCTGATAGGGATGAAAAATCTGTCGGGACAGAGTGTCGGCTTTACAAAGTATAACTTTCCTAATAACCGGTTGGAGCTTAGTAATGCCCTTGCCCAAATAAGTCAGGGAGATAAGTATTATGAAATAGGGCCCGGAATGTACCATCTTGCTATTGACAGTTATATAAAAGCAAATAATTTTAACCCTGATAATGCATTATTAAATTATAAAATTGGTAGGTGCTATTTGTATGATAATGATAAAACCAATGCAATTAAATATCTGGAGAAAGCCTATAACCTCGACCCACGAATCAGTCTTGATATGGAATATAACGATGTCAACTATCTTCTTGCAAAGGCCTATCATCTGAATTATCAGTTTAATGAGGCAGTAGAAAAATATCAGGAGCATAAAAATGCCCTAACGCCAGAACAACTTGCAAAAGAGAAAAAGTCGATTGATAAGAATATTCAAGAGTGCCTTAAAGCCAGAGAATTGGTTGCAAATCCTGGCAGGGTTTTCATTGACAATATGGGTGAGGTTATAAATTCTGCATATCCGGATTATAGACCATTAGTGGTTCCTGAGGAGGATATGATTATGTTCACGTCAGCAAGGGAGAGCACAACAGGTGGCAGAAGAGATGATGACTCTTTCTATTTTGAGGATGTTTTTGCCACTTATTATGAGGATGGCAGATGGACTATTCCTGAAAACGACTTTGGGATAAACGGCTCGAATCATGAAGCGACTGCAGGAATATCATCAGATGGAACTGTTATTTATATTTACAGATCATCAGGTGGAAATATTCTGTACGAAAGCAGGCTTGAAAATGACGCATACGGAATGCCACGAAAACTCCCGACAATTATCAATGACGGGCTGAAACAGACATCGGCGGCACTCACTTTTGATAAAAGGACACTATATTTTACAACCAGACGTGAGGATGGATATGGCGGTATTGATATATATTACAGCAAGAAAGATGCTAAGGATAAATGGACTGAGCCTGTCAATATCGGGGCCACAATAAATACTCCTTATGATGAAGAGGGTGTATTCATATCCACAGATGGTAATACTCTTTATTTTAGCTCAAAAGGACATATTACAATGGGTGGGTTTGATATTTTTAGGTCGGGAAAAGTGGATGGTGAATGGACAAATCCGGTTAACCTGGGATATCCGATAAATACACCCGACAACGATGTATTTTTTACCATGGCAGCCAATGGTCAACGCGGTTATTACTCTTCAAAGAAAAAGGGCGGCTATGGCGGCCAGGATCTTTATATGATTACCTTTCTTGGTGAAGTAAAACCTCTGGTAAATAATGTTAACGGACTTTCGTTAGCAATATCCGAAAATCCTGTTGTTGCTGTTTATCCTGAGGAGAAAATCGAAATGAATATTATTTTTTCGGGTATAATCCTTGATGAAGAGACACTCGATCCCTTACAGGCAATCATCGAAATTATCGATATCACCAAAAATGAGTTGATAGGAAGTTTTGAATCCAACAGCAAAACTGGAAAATATCTGTTGTCGCTTGAGCCGGGAATTAATTACTCAATAACTGTTACAAAAAAAGGCTATCTGTTTCATTCTGAAAATTTTGATATTCCAAAAAATGCTACTGCCCGGAAAGTGAGAAAAGATATTTTATTGGGGAAAGTTTCCGTCGGGTCAAAAATTGTATTAAATAATATCTTTTTTGATTTTAATGAAGCTACGCTGCGTCCGGAATCTGTTTCTGAACTCGACAGGCTATACAAGCTGATGAATGAAACACCGACATTGAGAATAGAAATCTCAGGCCACACTGATAATGTGGGGTCCAAATCATACAATAAAAAACTTTCAGAGAAAAGAGCAAAGTCAGTGATTGATTATCTTGTTGACAAAGGTATTGATAAGAGCAGACTTGCTTTTGCAGGATATGGTTTTGCACAGCCAATAGCCTCAAACGACACTCCTATGGGAAGACAGAAAAACAGGAGAACAGAATTTAAGGTTCTTGAGAAATAAAAAAACCCTTCCCACACGGGGAAGGGTTAATATCCAAATACATCTGATAATTGTTATTTGGAAGAACTAAAATTCTTTTTTAATGGTTTCAAGCCATTCTTCTATTCTTACTTCTGTCAGTTCATCCTGATTATCTTCATCGAGCGCCAGTCCGAAAAACATTTCGTCTTTTGCACCTTCTGATTCAGTATAATTGTAACCATCGGTTGGCCATTCACCTGTTAATTTACCACCTCTTTTTTCAAACTCCTCTTTGAATATTCCAAGACCGTCAACAAAATGATGTGGGTATAAAATCTGATCACCTAACCCAAAAGCTGCTATCGTCTTATTACTGAAATCAATGTCGTCAAGCATTTTGAAGAAATCGTGCCATTTATTTGAGTCGTCAGCATCTTCCCAAACGTGTGAGCCGACCGTCGAACCTCCAATAATCCAGTTGTCATACCCTGAGAGAGTATCTTTATCAATATTGTCAATTGAGTAAATATCAAGTT
>JAUVIX010000237.1 GCA_030592565.1 Chlorobiota bacterium | reverse complement strand
CAGTGTTAATCTGAGCATTCTTAAATTTTTAGGATTTGAGCAGATATTTAAAAACAGCCTGACTACCCTTCCCATAGGAGGTGGTAAAGGAGGTTCCGATTTTGACCCAAAAGGAAAATCGGACAGGGAAATTATGCGCTTCTGCCAGTCATTTATGCTTGAACTATGGAAACTTATCGGCCCTGAAGTGGATGTTCCGGCAGGAGATATCGGAGTTGGTGGTAAGGAGATCGGTTATTTATATGGTATGTATAAAAAGCTTACACGTGAACATCACGGAGTATTGACAGGGAAAGGACTAAGCTGGGGAGGTAGTCTTATCAGACCGGAAGCTACAGGATTTGGTACCGTTTATTTTGCTAAGGAGATGCTGGAAACAAAAAGTGAAACCTTTGAAGAAAAAATAGTTTGTGTTTCAGGTTTTGGAAATGTAGCCTGGGGAGCCGTTAAGAAAGTAACAGAATTTGGTGGAAAAGTAGTTACTCTTTCAGGTCCTGATGGTTATATCCACGACCCAAAAGGTATTTCCGGCGAAAAAATTGAATATATGCTCGAACTTCGTGCATCAAATCAAGATATAGTTGCACCTTATGCCGACGAATTCCCCGAAGCTACTTTCGTAGCAGGCAAACATCCTTGGGAAGTTAAATGTGATGTTGCACTTCCTTGTGCTACACAAAATGAATTGAACGAAGAAGATGCCAAAATGCTAGTTAAAAATGGCTGTATGTGTATTGCAGAGGGAGCAAATATGCCATCAACACCAGGAGCAATAGAGGTATTTCTAAAAAATGAGATTCTTTTTGCCCCGGGAAAAGCTGTTAATGCTGGTGGTGTTGCCACATCCGGACTTGAAATGTCACAAAACGCAATGAAGCTGAACTGGCGTCGTGAAGAAGTTGACGAAAAGCTGAACCACATTATGCAAAGTATTCATCACACTTGTATGGTTAACGGCAAAGAAGCCGAAGGATATATTAATTACGTTAAAGGGGCTAATGTAGCTGGCTTCCTGAAAGTGGCAAATGCAATGCTGGATCAGGGAATAATATAAGACATTTATTTAAATTACCATTTGATAAAAATGGCCTGTTAGGTTTTTTATTGCCTTGCAGGCCTTTTTTTTGATTGACGATTTACGATTGACGAAGACGATTTACATTATTTAAAAGGCGAATCAGGCTCCTTGGCCATATGATTATAAACCATTTTATCCATAAACTTTGGGAAAAATTTGTTTAAAACAACCGTTAGTTTGCCTTGTGAGGTTAATGTAAGACGATCTTTTCTTTTCTGAATAGCTTTAAAAATCTGTAATGCAACCTCATCAGCACTCATCATCTTGTCCTCGTTACGTGGTGATTCTCCTTGTTGTGAGCCATCAGCAGCCAGGGCCGTATTGCGAATATTTGAAGTTGTAAAACCAGGGCAGGCAATCAAAACGTGCAGATCTTTTTTCATATTTTCAATCCTCAAAACCTCAAGGAAGCCCTGCATAGCAAATTTGGAAGCAGAATATCCTGCCCTCCCCGGAAGCCCTTTATAACCTGCAATTGAGGAAACTCCCACAACAGAACCTCTTGACTTTAACAGATGAGGCAAGGCAAATTTAGAACAATAAACGGTTCCCCAAAAATTAACATCCATCAGTTTTCTGATAACATTTAAATCAGTATTCTCAAATAATGCCCTCATCGAAATACCTGCATTATTAATCAGAATATCAATCCCACCAAATTTAATAACCGTTTCATTTATAAGATTACGACATTCTGATTCGCTACTTACATCTGTCTTAACCGACAACACTTCTGCAGCATCCTTACTTAGTTCGTCAGCAAGCTTAATAAGTTTCCCGATATTTCGCGCTGCAATAACCACCTTGGCACCTGCCAGAGCAAACCTTTTAGCCAGTGCCTCCCCTATCCCTGAGGAAGCTCCGGTAATTACTACTACTTTATCTTTCATTAATCTGTAAATTAAATAATATTATTCAACAAAATTAATCATTCTGTAATATCTTTGAAGCGGAAACTTATTTCAACTATTTTTATAATGACAAACAGGGAATTATTTTTCAGATATATGGGGCTTCCATCCTCATCTCCTCTTGCTATTGAGATGCTAAGAGCAGAAGGAATTTACATTTACGACAAATCGGGCAAGGAATATACCGACCTTGTTTCAGGTGTTGCTGTTAGCAATATAGGACACGGTAATCAAGAAGTCATAAAAGCAATAAAACAGCAGGTTGACAAATACATGCACCTAATGGTCTATGGCGAATATATTCAGTCGCCACAGGTCCAGCTTGCTAAAAAACTATCGGAATATCTTCCGCACACACTAGATTCGATATATTTTGTCAATTCAGGAAGCGAGGCTAATGAAGGTGCAATGAAGCTTGCAAAACGATATACGGGCAGAACTAAGATATTTGCTTTCAAAAATGCTTATCACGGTGGAACGCAAGGCGCATTGAGTATTCTTGGAAATGAAAAACTAAAATATGCTTTCCGTCCGCTTTTACCCGGAGTCAGGTTTCTTGAATTCAACAATTTTGAAGAACTGAACAAGATAACTGATAAAACCGCTGCTATTTTTATTGAGACCATACAGGCGGAAGCAGGTATTATCCTTCCAAAAGAGAATTTCCTTACCAAACTACGAAAAAAATGTTATGAAACCGGAACAGTATTGATTATTGATGACATACAAATGGGGTTTGGTAGAACTGGAAAGTTGTTTAGCTTTGAAAATTTTGGAATAGTACCTGACATCCTTACAATGGCAAAAGCTATGGGGGGTGGAATGCCAATTGGTGCATTTGCATCCTCAAAAAAGATTATGAATTCTTTGACCAATAATCCCGAACTCGGTCACATCACAACATTTGGAGGTCATCCTGTGAGTTGTGCAGCAGCTCTGGCAAACCTTAGTTTTCTCACTAGAGATAACCTGATTGAGGATGCAAACCGGAAAGGCAGGATTTTTAAAGATGCCTTAAAAGAAAATCCAAAAATAAAAGAAATACGTCAGGCAGGACTGATGCTCGGTGTTGATATGGAAAACGAAGAAAAAATGAACCGGCTAATGAGCAACTTCCTAAAGAACGGACTTCTAACAGACAGGTTTCTTTTTAGGCCTTATGCTTTTAGAATAGCACCACCTCTGATAATAAATGATGACGAAATTTATAAAACTATTGAGTTGATATTGAAAAGTATTAATGAGTTATAATCTCTTTTTAAAAAACAGATACTTTAACATATTTTTTAGGATTCTTCCTGATATCTTCAAGTAGCAAGTCAAGATCTCTGGCCGATTTTTGCAAATGTATATATAATGAGTCATCTTTCACAAGCATTCCAAGACTTCCTTCTCCCCTGTTTATTCTAGCGGCAATTTCAGAGAATTCATTCATAGCTCTGTTTGCCGAAGCAAGCGTTTCAGCTACACGCACTTTTGCCAGAGTATCACTTAAATTAGAAAGATTCGACATTATATTACTAAAATTATCCTGATTTGCGGTAAGACTTAAACTTGTTGATTCAATATTCTCCAGTATCTGAGCTATCCTGTTCTTCTGATCTTTCATTAGAGTATCAAGGGTGGCTGTCGTATTCTCAAGGTTTTCAAATGAATTCGCAATATGCTCAACACTTTTTCCTAAATTACCACGGTTAGTCTGATTAAATAAACTCTCAAGCATTGTCATTACAGAATCAATAGAATTCATAAGATTCTCAGCCTTAAGTTTCAACGGTTGCAATTCACGACTTACGACATCTTTTATTGATTCCTCAACCTGGGAAGTCAGTGTATCTCCTGGTTGAACCAATTCATTTGAATTACCAAGTTTTATCTCAATTGCTTTTGACCCCAGAATACTGGAACTGTAAATACGAGAGATTGAATTCGCAGGAATATCAATCTGAGTATCAATTATAATCTCAACAATAATCTCAGTTGCTCCGGGTGAAGTAAAGTTCATACTCCTAACCCGTCCAATCGTCAGACCGTTTACCAAAACAGGATTTGACTTTTCAAGCCCGCTTACATCTTGATATACAGAATAATAAACCTGCTCGTGCGAAAAGATATCTTTACCCTTCAGAAAATTAAAGCCCCAATAAAAAAGAATAAGGGCAACCATCACAACAAATCCAATTATAAACTCTTTTGATATTTTCAATTTCCCGTAAGTTTTCTACAAAAATAGTTCAATTTTTAACACATAATTGCTTTTTCAAAGAAATTTATTATTTCTGTAAGGCCTTTGCTTCATTCAAAGTGATTTTTTCATCATTGACAAAAGCTACTACAAAGGCGTCCTCATATCCATTTTTACGCAATTCCGCTTTTAATTTTGAGGCATCATTAAAAGACACGAAGTTGCCAGTTGTATATTTATATTGTCCATCCTGCATAGACATTTTGATATCACTAAGCTCTCTGAACTTTCTAAAATCAAGTGAGCGTTCTTTTTTATATGAAGCAAACTGCACACGGTAATAAACAGCAGGTTTCACCTCCGTTTCAGTAACAACAGGTTTCAGGTCTTTATTAGCCTCCTCAAAATCTTTCTTATATTCTTTAAAAGCCCTATAAATTGCTGATGCCATATATACTTGCCCCTCTTCAGATAATAAAAAGTTTTCCTCCGCAGAATTACTTAAAAAACCAAGCTCAATAAGAATTCCCGGCATTGTTGTTTTATACAACACCCAAAATCCAGCCTGTTTTACCCCTCTGTCTTTTCTACCAACTCTATCTCTAAACTGAGTCTCAGTCCTTTGAGCTAAATCAATACTTTCATTAATCGTTGCACTCTGGAACAATGACAGCAGAATATAATCCTCGTCAGCATTTGGATTAAATCCCTCGTATTGAGTCTTATAATCCTCCTCATAAAAAATAGCTGCATTCTCTGTTTTTGCGACATCCAGATTATCCTGAGTCTTATGAAGCCCCATCACATATGTCTCTGAACCAAAGGGTCGTGAAGACTTATTTGAATTACAATGAATAGAAATAAACACATCGGCTCCACTTTCATTTGCTATTTGTGCTCTTTTATGTAATTCAATAAAAATATCAGTTTTTCTGGTATAAATTACTTTAACATCCTCCAAATTTTCTTCAATATATTTTCCAGTTTTAAGAGCTACACTCAAAGCTATATTTTTCTCCTTTGATTTGTTTCCAAGGGCTCCCGGATCTTTACCACCATGGCCGGCATCAATGACAACTTTTGTAACTTTGTTATCAACCTGAGCTATTAGTCCCCAGCTGATAGTCAGTAAGAAAAATAAAATACCAAAAAATAAAAATATTCGTTTCAACTTAATACTATATTTTTGTTTAGTTTTGAACCATAAAAATGTTCTGTTATATATCCTGCAAAGTTAATATTTAATAAAAGTATTTAATATAAAATTGTCAACTGAATTATTAACAAAAAAAGGCCTTAGATTATTATTCTGGCTGGTAAGTTTTTTTTACCTTCCGATGGCAGGTGCACAGGACACGATTCAAAAAGTTACTCCTGACACTCTTGCTATGGAACAAAGTGATACATTATTGCTAAACAAAAACACTTTAAACTACGGAACTTCTCCGGATGCAATAAAGTCGCGGGTTGACTACTCAGCAAAAGACTCTATCCGTTTCGATTTATCATCTCAAAAAATTTATATGTATAAAGATGATGATATTAGTTTTAAAGATATTAATATAAAAGCCGATTATGTTGAAATTGATTTTAGTAACAGCACTTTAACAGCTAAGGGTTTAACTGATTCATTGGGGAACGAAACTGGACTTCCGGTTTTCACAAGAGGTACAAACAGTTTTAAATCCAAACAAATGAAGTACAACTACGAAACTGAAAAAGGACTTGTCGAAACAGTTCTTACCCAGGATGGCGATATGCATTTGCATGGAACAACAATAAAGAAACTTCCGAATAATGTTATGAATATTTACCAGGGAAAATTTACCACCTGCAATCTCGATCACCCGCATTATGAATTCAGATTTAAAAAAGCCAAAGTTATCCCCGATGACAAAATTGTTACAGGACCAGCATATTTTGTTGTCGAAGATGTTCCCACTCCGATTGCAGTTCCTTTCGGACTATTTCCCAACAGTAAGGGTCAAAGATCAGGTATCAT
>JAUVIX010000048.1 GCA_030592565.1 Chlorobiota bacterium | reverse complement strand
GATGAAATACCAAAATTATAGGTGCCGGTTTGTGTACCTGCTAATAAAAAACTCAGTTGCTCACCCTTGGCTTTTACACCTGAAATGGCAATTGCGTCATTGTCAATTACAGCTATTGTTGAGGTTGCTTTCCATTCGCTACCATTAATGGTCGCTATCATTCCTTCCTGGGTTGTTGGATTATTACCTCCTTCGTTGTCATCATCGTCATCATCTTTATTACAGCTTGCCAGGGCAGCAATTAACAGTGCAGCCATCATAAGACTACGAATTTTTAAAATGGTTTTCATGAAAGAGAGTTTAATTGTTTATCAATAAATCAAACGAATTCCTACTACGACTTAAAAATATAAAAACACTTGAGCAATAAGCAATATCAAACAGTCTATCTCAGTTTTGCTACTTCTTTGAAGATTTGGAGACATTATATTTTAAATTTGTAAAATATCCATTCATAAATGTGACAGATTGATCATTAGAATTGTATAGTTTGTAGTAAAACGTTCCGCTTATTAATGAGTCGGCTTCACTAATTGAAAGGACATCTATATCACCGGTTGTTTTGTCGTTCATTGATGAAAAAACAGTACTGCCAAAGGCATATGTTGCATAATTATCAGATCCCTGACCTACAGGATAGGTTCCGACACTGTCATTGTATATTACCATTTTAAGGGTTTGCCCCTTTGACACTCCGCCTATAATCGTGATTTTCCCGTTAGAAATAGTTGCTTCCCTTGATGTGGTAGTCCATGGAGCACCATCAAGCTGAGCGTGAATTGATGCAGGAACCGGGCCACTGGGTCCCTCATATTCTTCACTATAAGACGAACAACCCGTGACGAGCAAAAGCACCGTTACGATTGCTAAACAGGAAGATATTAATCTGATTTGTTTTCTCATTTTAATTCATTTTTAAGTTTTACAAAAGTATGTAATTTATCAACAATAATACCAAATAGTGATTATTCATCATATAAGATCATACTAATGTAATCAACAACTTCATCAGAGGGTATAACTTCTCCCGAATGGCCAATCTTTAATATTTCGGCTTTTGGGTTTTCTGCCACAAGTTTTGAATACTCAATCAATGTCATTATTGGGCCAAAACCACAAGCTGAAATATTCTTTTCTTTAATTTCTCTGTAAACTCCAACAGAATTCAGCTTTAGAATTTCGCTTGTAACAAAACTGTCGAGCCTTCTGCCTTCATCAGGATGGATATAATGTGAAAAATCGGATGAAGCTATTATGCAGATATTCTTTTTCAGTACTTTATTGATTTCAAAAATCCTGTTTGCAATCAGGGTGGCATTATTAACACTCTGGTTTGAAATAGCAATAGGTAAGATGCTAAATTCATAATCAAGGAAATATTGAAGCATAGGAACCATTACCTCTCCAGAATGTTCATATTGATGCGCAAGAGATGAAACCGGAAAACCAAGCTCTTCCTGAAAGGATTTGTCAATCGGTACAAGTCCAAGGGGTGTTTCCCAGGCCTCATTTTCATCAATTGAAATTTCAGCACCATATCCGGTATGGCTTGGATTAATAATAAAGAAGGTGTCGAACTGCTGTTCTGATTTACCTACTATTTCAAAAAGGTGAACAGCCTGATATGCTGAAAACATATAACCAGCATGTGGGGATATTCCACCGATTATTTTCTTTTCGGATAATGAGTAATTAATGCTACTCTTTTCATTGTGAAGTATCTGACTTATTGTACTTCTTATTTCTGATGCAGTCCCCGGATAGAATCTGCCCGCAACTGCCGGTGATCTTACTTTCATAGTTTTAATACTTTTTTACCTCACAAATTTAATAAACTTATCTCTATTCTCAAAGAATTTGAATATTTTAGCCAAAGATTTTACAACTATTTATTTTTGGTTCATAAGCCTGGGTTAATAGTCATTTGTTATTAATTATTTAAAACTTAAAAATATGTTTACTTCAAAGGTTTATACAGAAAGACGAAATCGCCTGAGGAACAAGATGCAGAGCGGTTTGGTTTTAATTTTAGGAAATACAGAAGCCTCCTATAATTACCCGGCAAACACATATCATTTTAGACAAGATAGTGATTTTCTTTACTTTTTTGGCCTTGATCATCCTGATTTTGCAGGTGTTATTGATATTGACGAAAACAAGGATTACATATTCGGAAATGATGTTGATATTGATGATATTATCTGGATGGGACCACAACCTACTGTTAAAGAGCAGGCTGTGAAAGTTGGTGTGAATGACACAGAACCATTTGCAGGACTTGCAGAATTTCTTAAAAGTGCTATTGCTAAAGGCCGTAATATCCATTTTCTGCCTCCATATAGAGGAGAGAACTATATTCAACTTGAAAAACTACTGGGAACTCCTGTGGCTAAGATTAAGGAAAATGCTTCTGTTGAGCTTATCAAAGCGGTAGTCAGCCTGCGTGAAATAAAAGATGAGTTTGAAATTGCCGAAATAGAGAAAGCTGTTGCAATTGCTTATGAGATGCATACCACATCAATGAAAATGGCAAAACCTGGTGTTGTTGAACGTGAAATAGCCGGAACAATTGAAGGAATATCTCTTGCGATGGGAGGGCCTGTTTCGTTTCCGATTATATTAAGTGTTCATGGCGAAACTCTGCATAACCATTATCACGGTAATACACTTGAAGTCGGAAGAATGATGGTTACAGATGCTGGTGCCGAAACCACAATGCACTATGCCAGTGATATTACACGCACAGTTCCGGTGGGAGGTAAATTTAATCAACGACAAAAAGAGATTTATGAAATAGTGCTTGATGCAAATTTAAAGACAATTGAGGCTGCAAAACCTGGTATTCCAAACCTGGAGCTTCATATGCTTGCAGCCCGTACCATTGCTTCAGGACTTAAAGAAGTTGGCCTTATGAAGGGTAATATTGACGATATTGTTAAGGCAGGAGCGCATGCTATGTTTTTTCCACACGGACTTGGCCATATGATGGGCCTTGATGTTCATGATATGGAAGGATTTGGTGAGGATTATGTAGGATATAATGATGAGTTTAAGCGTAGTTCGCAATTTGGTACAGCATTTTTGCGTCTTGCCAAAAGACATAAGCCGGGATATGTATTTACAATCGAACCGGGCATCTATTTCATCCCCGCATTGATAGATATGTGGCGTAAAGAGGGGAAGTTTACCGACTTTATCAATTATGATAAGGTCGAGACATATAAAGATTTCGGTGGAATCAGAATTGAAGATGATATCCTTATAACGGAAACAGGAAATCGCGTGTTGGGCAAACCCATTCCAAAAACAGTTGCCGAAATTGAGGAGACAATGGGGAGTTAAATTATTAGACTTAACAGGTCTCTTGGTCTTGTTGGGTTTCTATTTTTATGAATATGAAAAAACTTATTGGTATTCTGGTTATTCTAATCCTGTTCTCCTGCTCACAGAAAAAGGATAGCTTTCCTGTTGATTCTCAAATTACAGGTCTTGCAACACCTGTAAGACTTAATCCTGACCAGACTAAAATAGTTATGGAGGATTATTTCAATGATATCTCTCTGATTGATTCTGTTTCAATTCCAGACCATTTGGATGGCGAGCTTACGGCTGATAAAAAATATCTTTTGGTATGGGGGAAAGTTCACAATCTTTCCCCTTTAATGGTGATGAAGGTTTGGATTCAGGGAGACCCGTATTCTATCTTGTTAATGAAGTCGGATAAGAAAAATGTGACTATATCATATAATCCTGATGGTAAGGATGTGAAGTCAGTACAAATTGCCGGAGAGGTAAACGGCTGGAATCCGACAAGTTCTAACTTCAAGTACGAAAAAGGTATTTGGTCTATTGAATTCTTGCTTAATCCCGGGCTTTATCAATATCAGCTTGTTGTTGACGGACAATGGATGTTAGACCCTGCAAACCCTGAGACAGTTGATAATAATATCGGTGGATTTAATTCTCTTTTGAAGGTGGGTGAGAACAGTGGAAAGAAACCATATATTTATATATCCTCAACAGAGAAAAGGAAAATTATTGTTGGTTTTGAAAATGAAGTTGACAGTATTTTTGTTTTCTGGCAGAATTTTCTCTTGCCCTCTTATGATGTTGCCAGGAAGGAAAAGGGGTTTGAAATCTCCCTTCCCTGCGGAACAATAAAACCTGAACGCTCACATATCCGGGCGTGGGCTTACAATAATAACGGGACATCAAATGAAGTGCTGATTCCATTGGAGCACGGTAATGTGATAGACAATCCGGATGAACTTAAAAGGTCTGACTGGCGAGCATCCGTATTCTATTTTTTGATGATTGACAGATTTTATGATGCAGACACAACAAATGATTTTCCTGTTGATGATTCTGAAATTTTACCTGAAGCTAATTTTATGGGAGGTGATCTTTCCGGAGTTATTAAAAAAATCAATGATGGATATTTTGATGCGTTAGGAATTAATACAATCTGGCTATCACCAATTACTCAAAATCCTTTGGGTGCTTTTGGATTATGGCCAGATCCAAGAACAAAATTTTCCGGATATCACGGTTATTGGCCTGTATCCTCTTCAGAGGTTGATTTTCGTTTCGGGACAGATGAAGAACTAATGGAGCTGGTTGAGACTGCTCATAAACACAACATTAATGTTATCCTCGATTATGTTGCAAATCACGTTCATAATCTACATCCGGTTTATCTTGAACATCCCGATTGGGCTACACCGCTTTACCTCCCTGACGGGACAATGAATACAGAAAAGTGGGATGAATACAGGCTTACAACCTGGTTCGATACATTTTTGCCAACCCTTGACCTTTCGCGAGAGGATGTTGTTGATGTGATGACCGACTCAGCTCTGTTCTGGATTGAGGAGTATAACCTCGACGGTTTCAGGCATGATGCTACCAAGCATATTCCCGAGATATTCTGGAGAACGCTTACTAAGAAGATTAAACAAAAAGTTGAAATACCGGAAAATACAAATATTTATCAGGTGGGCGAGACTTACGGAAATCGTGAATTAATCGGAAGCTATATTAATACCGGCATGCTTGACGGCCAGTTTGATTTTAATGTGTATGATGCTTCTGTCGCAGTATTTGCCCGTGATAATGAGCCTTTTGAGAAGTTAAACGATGCCTTAATGGAGAGCATCGGGTACTATGGATATCATAATATGATGGGATATATATCCGGTAACCAGGATAAGCCGAGGTTTATCTCTCTGGCTGGCGGTTCTTTGAAATTTGATGAGGATTCAAAGCTTGCGGGCTGGACAAGGGATATCGAAGTTGGTAATCCGGTAGCATATAAAAAACTGCAATCGTTGATGACATTCAACATGACCATCCCGGGGATTCCCACAATCGATTATGGTGATGAAATCGGAATGCCCGGTGCAAACGATCCGGATAACCGCAGAATGATGAGGTTTGATAATCTCAGCCCTGAAGAAAAGCTAACAAGAGAGATTACGGAAAAGCTTGTCAATTTGAGACGTAATAATCTCCCTCTGACTTATGGTGATTTTCAGGTGCTTAAAATTTCGGATAAGTCTTATGTTTTTGCCAGAACCTATTTTGACAAGATTGCAATTGTTGCATTCAATAAATCAGGAGAGCAAAAAACTGTTGAATTTCGAATCCCTGATAGGTTTAAGAATGCTTCATTTAAAAGCAATTTCAGCTCAGAATTTCAAAAAAGCGCTACAACGATTAAGATTGATTTGAAAGCAAATTCTTTTGAAATATTGATAAATCATTGATAAATATTTTAATCAATTTGGTTTGTTTCGATTAAAAAACGGATGAAACAGGTATCTGTTTTAGCAAATTATGGACGAAACAGATACCTGTTTTAGCAAAAAAACGGACGAAATAGGTGTCTGTTTTGGTAAATATTACTATCTTTGTTGAAAAAACACAGATATGTATAGGGAAGTATTCGATTTTTTACAACACTGGCAAGTACGTAAAAACAGGAAGCCTTTGATAATTACAGGAGCAAGGCAGGTAGGTAAAACCTATCTTGTGGAGCAGTTTGCAAATAATTTTGAAACATTCATTAAAATTAATTTTGAGGAGCATCCCGAATATAAAGCACTTTTTAAGACGAACGACGTAAAGACGATACTTGAAAACTTAGGCCTTGAATTTGAAACTAAAATTATTCCGCAGAATACATTACTGTTTCTTGATGAAATCCAGGCATGCCCTGAAGCTATACTGACATTAAGATATTTTTATGAGAAAATTCCAGAGTTAAATGTTATTGCAGCGGGCTCTCTACTTGATCATGTGTTAAATGAATTAAACTTTTCGATGCCGGTTGGTCGTGTTGAGTTTATGTATATGTATCCAATGAATTTTCGTGAATTTCTTCTTGCTAATGGTGAAAATATGCTAGTTGATTTTCTTTCATCCTATCTTCCCGAAAAGGAAATATCCATTATAATTCATAATAAATTGTTAAAACTGTTACGTAAATATTTTTTTGTAGGAGGTATGCCTGAAGCTGTGAAGACTTATATGGAGACAACCGATTTGTTAGAAGTGGAAAGAGTACATGAAAGTATTCTGACATCTATTGAAATTGATTTCTCGAAATACACTAAAAATAGCCAGTCCGATTATCTCCGTACGGTGTTGCGCTATGTGCCACGTGGCATTGGTAAAAAAGTTAAATATGTAAATATTGACTCTTCTGTAAAATCAATTTATTTGAAGGAGGCATTCAGGAAGCTGGAAATGAGTAGAATTGTACTTAGTATTCCAGCAACTTCTTCCTCAAATGTACCATTGCAACAGTTTCTAAAGAATGATGTTTTTAAACCACTTTTTTTTGATATCGGGCTTGTGTCTCATCTGTTAAAGGTTAGAATGATTAATCTTGAAAATATAATGCTTGCAAACGAAGGTGAATTGGCTGAGCAGTTTATCGGTCAACAATTACTGACAATGCCACCCTTTTTCATTGACAAAATGTTATTTTACTGGATCAGGGAAAAAAGGGATGCAAATGCTGAAATAGATTATTTGCTCGAAATGGGAAATAATGTTATCCCTGTTGAGGTTAAAGCCGGAAAGACAGGAGCGTTAAAATCATTGCTGGTTTTTATGTCGGATAAACAAAAAGAATATGCGATAAGATTTAATGCTGATTTGCCAAGTATTACAGATGTTAAGGCCTCCGTTAAAATGGCTGAATCGATAAGAGAAGTTAATTTCAAACTATTCTCTTTTCCTTTATATTTTGTTAATTTTATTGACCGAATTATTACTGAAGATGATTAGTATTAAAAAATGTTATTCATTTTTTTTATCGTTTAAATTTATCTTGAATGGATATTTTGTAATCAGCATCAATCCAAAATCTTTCCTTCTAATTTATTAAATTCTCCTTACCTTTGTCCACTATGTCAGGAAATACATTTGGAACAATATTCAGGTTAACAACCTTTGGTGAATCACACGGTAAAGCCATTGGAGGTATTATTGATGGCTGTCCTGCCGGTCTTGAGATTGATTTCGATTTTGTTCAAAAGGAATTGAATCGTAGAAAGCCGGGACAGTCAGTACTTACCACTTCCCGCACAGAGGATGATAAGGTTGAATTCCTTTCCGGGATATTTGAAGAAAAGACAACCGGAACTCCGATAGCATTCATTATCAGGAATAAAGATCACAAACCCGAGGATTATGACCAATTGAAAGATGCGTTTCGCCTGTCACATGCCGATTTTACTTATCAGGAAAAATATGGCATTCGTGATTACAGGGGAGGGGGAAGAGCTTCTGCCAGGGAGACAGCCGCAAGAGTTGTTGCCGGGGCAATAGCAAAACTTTTGCTAAAAAAGATTGGAGTAAGCATTACAGGCTATGTGTCGCAAATTGGTAGTGTGAAGCTGGAAAAGGATTATCAGTCATTAGATTTTCAGCAGGTTGAAAAGTCCCAGGTAAGATGTCCTGACGAAAATGTTTCGGCGAAGATGATTAAGCTAGTTGAGAAAGTTAAAGCTGAAGGTGATACAGTCGGAGGGATTGTTAAATGTGTAATTTTCGGAGTGCCTGTTGGTTTGGGTGAACCGGTTTTTGACAAGCTTCATGCCGACCTCGCTAAGGCAATGCTCAGCATTAATGCTGTGAAGGGATTTGATTATGGCTCTGGTTTCAAAGCTGCTGAGATGAAAGGCTCTGAACACAATGATGTTTTTGAGAAAAGAGAAGGAAAAATAATCACCAAAACCAATTGGTCGGGAGGAATACAGGGAGGAATCTCAAACGGACAGGATATCTATTTCAGGGTTGCCTTTAAGCCTGTAGCCACATTGATGAAAGACCAGGAAACGGTTAATTCTGCCAGAGAAAAGGTTATTCTGAAAGGAAAGGGCCGTCACGATGTGTGCGTTGTGCCGCGTGCCGTGCCGATTGTTGAGGCTATGGCTGCGATTGTTCTGGCAGACCATCTCTTGAGATTGAGGGCAGCAAGGGTATGATAATAAACCTGCTTCCGTTTTACTACTTTGTTGCCTTTTTTTTACTAAATAAACCAAATATTCAAAGTTTTTAAAATCACATTGTCTGTACATGCTATTCTTTTGTCTATTTTTGTGTAATCGTATTTATTAAAAAATATAAAGATGAAAACATTTCTTAAAATAATCGGGATTATAATTATTCTCATAATGGCCCTCTCTTTTGTGTTGCCTATATTTTTTAAAGGCAAAATTATTGAGCTTGCTAAGGAAGAGATAAATAAAAATATAAATGCGCGGGTTGATTTTGTAGATATGGACTTGTCGTTGTTCACCAATTTTCCGAATTTCAATCTTTCTATTGAGGGACTTACTGTGGTTGGGAAGGAAAAGTTTCAGGATGATACTCTTGTTTCGGTCAATAATATTAATGTTACTATTGATTTGATGAGCGTTTTTAAAGGAGAGAATTATGAGGTGAAGAAGATCAGCATTATAAAGCCCGATGTTTTTGTTAAGGTGCTTGAAGATGGAACAGCTAATTATGATATTTCAGTGTCTGCTGATGAAGAGCCGATTGCCTCATCTGATACAGAGAGTTCATCACCTTTTGTGATGTCATTAAAGTACTTTGAAATTGTTCAGGGAAAGATAATTTATCTTGATGAATCTCTCGGAATGAAACTTATTATGATTGGTTTTAACCACTCTTTATCAGGAGATTTTTCAGCCGATCAGTCAACTCTAAAAACAATTACGGATATACATTCTGCCACCTTAACCTATGATGGGGTAGATTATCTGAAAGATGTGGCACTTCATTACAGAGCAAATATTGATGCCGATTTAAAAAATGAAATTTATACTCTAAAAAATAACGAGCTAAAACTGAACGAATTGGCTGTTGCGTTCGACGGATCAGTTTCGATGCTTGGTAATGACGATATCAATTTGGTTTTGACATTTAGTACTTCTAAAACTAATTTTAAGAATATCTTATCACTTGTTCCGGCGATATATTCTAATGATTTTAAGACTATTGAGACTTCGGGTATGCTATCGCTCAACGGAAATGTAAAAGGGATTTATAATGAGAACAGGTTGCCGGGTTTTGTAATGGAGCTTGCAGTTGAGAATGGAATGTTCAAATATCCAGATTTGCCGAAGGCGGTTACTGATATAAATATTCTGACAAAAGTTTCCAATAAGGGCGGTGATGCTGACAATACCGTTATTGATATTTCAAAATTTCATTTGAATATGGCGGGAAATCTTTTTGATGCTTCGATGCTTATGAAGACTCCTGTTTCAGACCCCGATTTTAAATTGAATATTAAGGGGAATATGGATATGGCAACGGTTAAGGCTTTCTATCCTCTTGAGGAGGGAGAGCAAATGACCGGTAGTTTTGTGGCTGATATAACATTGAAAGGAAAATTGTCGGCAATTGAAAATGAGTATTATGAGCAGTTTACAGCTCTTGGCTCAATATTGTTGAAGGATTTGAAATACCAAACCCCAATGCTTGGCGCAGCGCTTGAAATTACTCATGCGCAACTCAATTTTGCTCCTCAATATCTTGATTTGGTTTCGTTTCGCTCAAAAATCGGAAAAAATGATTTTAATGCATCAGGCAAGGTTGAGAATTATTTGCCATATTTTTTGAAGGATAAAAAACTCGTAGGTTATCTAAAAACAAATTCACAATTCTTTAATGTATCGGCATTGATGCCTGAGGAAGAGGTAGCTACCGGTGAGGGGCTGTCACAGCAGGTGGAAACTGAAACACAACAGGAGGAGATGTCGGTTGTGGAGGTGCCCGGAAATATTGAGTTTTTCCTGAACTCAACATTCGATACACTTATTTATGACGATCTAATGCTTGAGCAGATATCCGGAAAACTTATTGTAAAAGACAAGAAAATTATCTTCGATAATCTGAAGATGAATGCATTACAGGGAAGTATTGTAATGAATGGAATGTATAGTACTATTATTCCGGAAAAACCGGAAATAGACTTTGACCTGAACATTAAAAATATCGATATTCAGGAGTCATATAACACCTTTGCAATTGTTAATAAATATATACCCATTGCGAAAAAGGTTAGCGGAAAATACTCTGTCGATTTTCGTATGGCCGGAGTGGTCGACAGTAGTATGTCAGTTGTTTATGAAACACTTGTAGGAGGCGGTAAACTCGAAACATCACCCGTTAAAATTCGGGATGTGAATACATTAAACCAAATTGCCGATACTTTAAAATATGACAAACTTAAAAGTATGGACATCAAAAAGATAATGCTGGAGTTTGGGTTTGTAGATGGAAAGATTATGGTTGATCCTTTCGATATAAAGTATAATGATATTGCGGGAGAAATAAGCGGCTGGACAGGCTTTGATGAATCAATAGAGTATGTGATGACTCTTGAAATTCCACGAAAGGAATTTGGTTCTGCTGCCAATAGTGCCCTTGAAAACCTTGTTGGTGAGGCTAACAAATACGGAGCAAATTTCAGTCTTGGCGAAACTGTTCCGGTAAACATCACTATAGGTGGGACACTTTCAAAACCTGTAATAAAAACGGGTCTCGGTGAATCGGGTAAAAGTACTGCGGAAAATGTGAAAGAGCAGGTTAAAGAAGAAATCAAAAAGCAAAAAGAGGAGCTTAGTAAGGAAGCTCTGGAAAAAGCTAACAAGTTGATAGAAGATGCTGATGCCGAAGCACAAAAGCTAATTAAAGAGGCTGAAAAGCAGGCTGAAAAAATAAGAAGTGAATCTAAAAACGGTGCAAAGCAGGTACGTGATGAGGCAGAAAAACAGGCTAAGAATCTGGAAGCCGAGGGTAAAAAGAATGGTATGATTGCTGAGATGGCTGCAAAAGAAGCAGCAAAAAAGGTTCGTAAGGAAGCTGATAAACAGGCAAACAATCTAACAGTCGAAGCCGATAAGCAAGCCTGGCAACTGGTTAATACGGCGAAGAAACAGGCTGCCGATATAAAGAAAAATGCTCAGAATGAGGCTGATAGGATTTTGAAAGGAAAATAAGTAATCCGAGACTATTGTTTAATTAATGCCGGACTGCTGAGTACCTTCATTTCTATAATCTTTTTTTATCACACTTGTTAGGATTTTCAAAAGCTTGATATCTTGGGTTATTTTACTTACCTTTGACTGCAATTTTTTTAGCATAAATCACCAAGCAATGAAAAAAATAATTATTATCATAGTTGCGTTAGTATGCTTGTTAGGTTATATTAATGCTCAAAACCCACAATGGCTGAATTACTCAAATGGTAATAAAATTTTTGCCTTGGCAGAAGAGGGTGATAATATATGGGTAGGTACAAATAGTGGTTTAGTAAAGATTGACAAAATTTCAAATAATCCGATTTTTTATAACACATTAAATTCTGGCTTGCCGTCAAATGGAATAAGTTCAATAGCAGTTGACGGAAATGGAGTTAAGTGGGTTTGTACATATTTTAGTGGGTTGATAAAATTTGACGGAACTAACTGGACAACGTTTAATACTTCTAATTCAGGTTTGCCGAATAATGAAGTTTGGACAATATTTGCAGGAGAAAATAGTGTAAAGTGGATTGGGACTGCTGGAGAGGGTCTGATAAAATTTGATGGAGCAAATTTTACAGTCTACAATACTACAAACTCCGGTTTGCCGGTTAACACTATTTTATCAATAGCAGAAGATGAAAGTGGGGTTATGTGGATTGGAACTTATCACGGTGGATTAGCAAAATATGACGGAATAGAATGGACAACCTACAATACATCAAATTCGGGGTTACATGCTAACGATGTCTTCTCAATTACTATTGATGAAAGTGGGGTGAAGTGGCTTGGAGTTAACGATTATCCAGTGTATGGATTAACAAGATTTGATGGAACAAACTGGACAACATATGATAATTCAAATTCGCCCCGTTTTTGTACTTATATTTTATCAGTAGTTATAGACGGAGGTGGAACAAAATGGATTGCGACAGATGAAGGGTTAGTAAAATTTAATGGAACTGATTGGACTACATATAGTTCTTCTAATTCGGGTTTGCCCAGTAATCATATCTATAGTTTAGCTATAGACAAAATCGGAACGAAATGGATTGGAACAGGAAATGGCTTGGTGAAATTTGATGGAGTAAACTGGAAAATATTTAATACTTCTAATTCGGGTTTGCCACATGATGGTGTTGTTTCATTAGCAATTGATAAATTCGGGTCGAAATGGATTGGAACTTCTTATGGTGGAATGGCAGTATATAATGAAGATGGTATTCCTTTTTCAGTTTATGAAAATACTCTACCGATAAATAAAGTTAAGATTTTTCCAAATCCGGCAAATGATTATTTTAATCTTGAAATGCTATCAGGGAAAAGTATATCATTAATAGAAATAGTCAACATTCAAGGAGTTATTATTAAAAAGCAAAAAATAGTTTCCAATAAAAGCGTAATAAATATTGATGTTTTATCTTCAGGAATATACGTTGTTAGAGTGCATACAGATAACCAAGTAGTGTTGAAAACATTGATAAAATATTAAAATGATTCTTTTTTGTACTTTTGCTTCGTATGATTAAAGCAGGCTTTTTTGTGAAACTAATTTCATTCGCTATTTATATAACGATAGCCTTGCTGCTGTTTCAGGTGCAGTCTGGGTTTTCACAGGATACAATACCTTGCCCTGAAATAAAAAATTCAAGAGCTGATAAAGTTTATGAAAAGGGAATCAGGGCATTCAAGCACAGGAATTATTCAGAAGCGATCAGGGAACTAAAAACCACTACTGAAATTGAACCGGAATATGTAGATGCCTATTTTGTGCTTGGACTGATATATATTCAGGACAGTCGTATGAATCTGAAGGAGGCAAAGGCCAACTTTTTAAGTGTGGTTGAAATATGTCCCACTTATGATGTTTATGCCTATTACCATCTCGCCAGGATTTATTATGGCGCTGAGGGTTATGACAAGGCTTATAATGCTATCTCTGTTTTTCTGGATGATGTGGATAAGATAAAGACAGATGAGGATTACAATGAAGCTGTAGGAATCCAGGAGTTCTCAAAGTTTTACAGCGAGATGCTTAACCATCCCGTACCTTTCGACCCCAAGCCTGTGTCCGGAATATCAACCTCAAGTGATGAATACCTGCCGATAATTTCTCCTGATAATGAATTTGCTCTGTTTACGAGACGTATAAAAATTCCAACCTCCCGCGATGATATTGTGAGGCGCACAACCAGTAAAGAGAAGTTTATGTATTCAATCAGGGATGAAGGTGAGTTTGACAGAGGACGCGAAATGCCATTTCCCTTTAATATGAACGATAATGAAGGCGGTGCATCGCTCACAATTGATAATAAGCGGCTGTTTTATACACTTTGTAAATTTACAGATGATAGAAAATATTATAATTGTGATATTTGTACATCAGTATTTGAAGATCATAAGTGGTCGGATATTGTCAGTATAAGCGATAAGGTGAATCGTGAGAATTCCTGGGAATCACAGCCGACTATTACTTCTGATGGAAAAGTGCTTTATTTTGTTAGCGACAGGGAAGGTGGTTATGGTGGTTATGATATTTACAAGACAGTTAAGGTGGATTCATGTAACTGGTGCCCGCCTGAAAACCTTGGACCTGGAATTAATACACCTGGAAATGAAAAATCACCTTTTATTCATACCGATAGTCAGACACTCTATTTTTCATCCGACGGACTTATGGGGCTTGGAGGCTATGATATATTTTTTACTAAACTTAAGCCTGAT
>JAUVIX010000159.1 GCA_030592565.1 Chlorobiota bacterium | reverse complement strand
TCTGTCGGCTACTTTGCAGGTTAATGGAAACCTGTCGAATGAAGGGATCATTCAGAATAACGCTAACTACATTACATTACACATTACTGGTGATATTTATAATAACGGTATTTGGCAAAATACACATACATGGTTATCCGGTGCGAGTGAACATTCTATTACACAGGGTACATCAGGCAGCTTTGCAGGACAAAATTTTTATGCCGAAACCGGTACCGGCCTGATCACTGCATATTCAACTTTGGATTTTAACGGAACAGTTATGGACCTTAATGGCAACACACTATATTGTGACCCGGTAAAAGGGGAAGGTTTGAATTTTACAGACGGGATTTTAAAAGAAGGTATTGTATATGGAAACGGAAATGAGCTGGCTATGGACATTGATTCCTATTTGGATGATATTACAATTTACGATTTTGTACTTACCGGCACTGTACCCATTTTTAATCATAATGTGGTGTTTGAAGGAAATATGGTGATTGAGGGTGTTTTGAAAAATTCAGGATTGTCCAGCAATTTAACTGTAAATGGCCCATTGACAAATAACGGCACAATTGAAAACTTAAGTAACTATTTAAGGCTTTACTTAAATAATGATTTTATAAATAATGGCGTTTGTACAAATCGAAAAATTATTTTTAATAGTTCATCCGACCAGCAGGTTTCCTGTTTGAATAATAACATAATTGTTGCCCGCGAGATAGCAAATACTGATCCTGCTGCAAAAATCATAGCAACTGATGATCTGTTCTTCCATACTTCAATAATTAACCTGGATGGTGGAGAAATACAGATGCCGCAAGGAAAAATATTTTCCCTGACCGGTACTTCATCATCCGAAGGCAGGATATATGACGGCTCAATATCAGGAGAGAGCTTTAACTATGTTGGAAATAATGAAGCTTATTTACAAACCATCACATTTATACCGGAGGTATCATTCTATGGGGAAATACATGTTCTTACCGAAGTCAATTTTAATGAATCATTTATTATTATGGATACATTACAACTTCACGGCTTGGGATGTACTATAAATACAGCAGGCAGGATAATAAATAATGGGGTTATCCAGGATGGTACAGGAAATCATCTCACAATAAATTGCCAGGATCACATAATCAACAATGGCACTTGGAAAAATTACAGGACAACCCTGAATGGTGTTGATGACCAACTTATCTACCTCATTGCTGGAAAGCAAATAGAAGGTGAATTCTGCTTTAATGCAATGATTGATGATCCCCCACATCAGTGGAAATGGAACGGGGCAATCCTGAACTCAAGTGATTTTACCGGTGAAACATCCGACCTGCTCATATGGGAGGTGCCGGTTTCAAATTCTTACAATGGATATTTTGTATGTCAGGGAGCAGTGGATTCTTCAAGACATATCCTGATAAGAACCGGGATTATCATTGATCCGGCAGTTCAGCTTCAGGGGCCATATAATGGAGTTGATATGGATACTGAGCTTGCTGCCCAGGATTTAATTCCGATGGAACAACCCTTTAATGTTGCCCCCTGGAACTATGCCGGTGACGAGACCGTAACATCCATTCCGTCAGATATAGTTGACTGGATTTTGGTAGAACTTCGTGAAACCGCCGGAGGCCCTGAAACCGCAACTACAATTGTCATGCAGCGTGCTTTGCTACTTCGAAATGATGGTAGGGCTGTTGACCCCTGGAACCAGACACCTGAGTTAAAATATGATATTGTCCTGAATGATAATATATATCTGGTAATATGGCACAGAAACCATCTCGGTGTAATGTCAGCCGTTCCCATTTCTGATGGTGATTCACCTGCTTTTTATGATTTCTCTGAATCTGCTGATAAAGCTTATGGGGGAACAGATGCATTAATTGATATGGGAAATGGTGTTTATGGAATGATGGGCGGCGATGCTGATTACAGTCAGACAATAACCGAACAGGATAAACTGGGTTTTTGGGATCCCAATGTTGGTTTGCCATGTGGTTACGAAGCAAAAGACTTCACCCTTGACGGCCAGATTGATAACCAGGACAAAAACCAGACATGGGCTAAAACACTGGGCGCAGAAACCCAGGTGCCTGATTAATTATTTGCGGAATGAGTTTAAGAGACTCCCGTGAATAATCTAACAAAGGAAATCGTTCTTTACATCTTCGCAATCCGGACTGCACATCCGGAAATAATATCCAAATTTTGCCCCGCTTCGCAAAGGCGGGGCTTTTTTATGATGTAGGCTTTTTTTAAACCGCAGTTTACTTATGTAAATGAGGACTTTAGAAAAATATTTTAACGAAGAGTTGGAGCAAAAGATGAGCTTATAGTTTTACTTTGTTACTACTCAGCAGGTGTATATCATTAATATTCAATAGCCCCGTGCTTTAGCGCGGGGGTAAAAAGTAAAAAGTATTGCAGTTTTGGCAAAATTTTTGACAGCGCAGCCAAAAATTGTGACAAAACATATTAATAATTAGGTAATTAGGTTTTTTATAGTCTGCTGAGTAGTATCTTTACTTTTACTTGAAATAATTGTGAGTATTTTAATGTAACGGGCTGATAATATGAATTACAATTCTGGTTTTACCTTGCAAAGGTCTCAAAAAAGACTTGACAAATGTCTAAATAATTACTATCTTTGTGTTTTTCAGGCTAAAGCAATCTCAAGGTTTTGATTTTAATATACCACTTAAAAATAGCTGTCATGAAAAACATAGTTTTAAACTACGCCATTTTGTTTTTTTTATCAATCGTCTTTTCCTCCTTTTTAGGATTTTCACAAATTGAATACTCCGTTTACGAGTTTAGTGGAGAATTTGAAAATTCTCATCAAAATGCCAGGGCAGCATTCCCTTCACCCGAAGGAGGTTATTTGGTGTTTGGAAATACGGGCTCCGGGTTTTATAGCGACACCAGCAAAGTGTTTGTTTTAAAAATTGATGATAGCGGAGTTGTTGAATGGACTAATGTTATTGGTTTGGATACAAAAATGAACTATTTTAATTCGGTTATTAAAACCCCTTCAAATATATTTATGGCAGTCGGCCATCACAAAGAAGAGGTGTCATTTACTGAGCCGGTACATCAGTTAATTGCTCAGTTTGATGAAACTGGGACTGCCAATTGGCTAATGTACCACGATTGGGAATGGGATGATGAATTACAGGGGATTATTCAGGAAAACAATGGAAACGGTTTTGTTGTAATCGGAACTACTCAATCCTACGGTGCCGGGTCGCCAAACCAATACAATATCTTTATGATGAAAACCGACGAAAACGGAAATGAAATATCCAAGACTGTATTAGATGGGGGCTATGATGATTTTGGATACGCCGTTACTTATGGCGTAGATGGAGGTTATGTGTTTGCAGGTACTTATGAATCGGAGAAATCATTAAGGGATATTTATATTATTCGTACTGATGAAAACCTCAATATCATCTGGACAAAACGTATTGACGCAAGTGGTTCGGATTACCCTTTTAGTATTGAAAAGACAAGCGATAATAAGTATATCGTGGCCGGACAGACAAATTCTTACGGATCAAGCAGGGATGCTTTTTTATTGAAGATAGACGATGCTGGAAATGTTGACTGGATAAAAACTTTTGGTGGTGATCAGGATGATTATGCTTTTGATGTTATTGAAACTATGGGTAATAATTATGTTTTGTGCGGGAAAAGCAAATCCTGGACAAGCGATTCACAGGTATTTATTGTTAAGACCGATATGGATGGCAATGAACTTTGGTCTGAAATAATTGCTTATGAAAATAGTTCAAGTGTTTATTCTGTATATGAGGCTTCAGATAATCATTTCCTTTTGGCAGGATACTGTATGAAGTTCTCCGACGTCTATAATGCGATGGTAATTGACCTAATAGATGTTTCTTCCTCAGTAGAAAATGATTTGATTAACAACTATTTTTTTTCTGTGTCATGTTGTCCAAATCCATTTAAAGATGAGGCAACTATAAAGTATTGTTTAAATAAAAAGTCAAATGTTCATTTGTCCATTTATAACATAATAGGAGTCGAAGTTAAAATACTTGTCGATGAAATGCAGGTGCAAGGGGAACATCTGGTGAAGCTTCGGAAATTAGACTTACCACCGGGAATATATTTTTATAATCTTTCTAACGAACACTATTCACAAGTAAAGAAAATGACAATAGTCAAATAATTTGCTTCCTATAACAAATGTATTAGTCGCATAAAGGTTTCTCGTTTTGTGAATGATTCAGTCAAAAACAAACTTTTGTTTCAAACCACACTTTCTAACTATAAAAAATATTATTACTTTTGTCAAAAAACAAAAACATATTAATATGAAAAAACTTGTACTTGTTAGTTTAGTGATTTTAGCTTTTACATTTGGTTTAAATGCACAAAATGTGCAATTAGATAACCCCGGTTTTGAGGAGTGGGAAGATGTTGGAGTAGGGCAGGATGAGCCTGTTAGCTGGAGTACTATTAAGACATCAGATAATCAAGGAGTTAATAATGTGGCTCCAATAACCTGGGCAAGATGCGATACTGCACATAGCGGGAATTATTCTGTTAAATTGATTAATCTTACTACAATTATTAATCAAACTGCAACAGGAAGTGTTACTAACGGTAGGTTTCATACAACTTATAACCCTACTGAGGGTTATGTCTTCACTGATCCTGAAGATGATCAATGGCACAAACCATTTACAGGAAGGCCTGATAGTGTTGCTGTCTGGATACAATTTTATCCGGTAAATAATGATACTTTGCAGGCAAAATTCCTATTGCATAAAAATGAGGGTACCCTTGCTATAAAGCCGGAAAATGAGGACAATGTGATTGCATTGGCTTCAATCAATCTTACAGGAGTATATGATGAATGGACAAGAGTAACGGCACCATTTGTTTATGAGAGTGATGAAAATCCGGAATATATTCTTGCGATGCCTACCTCGGGTGCCGGTTTGAATGCAATTGCTGTAAGTATGGCTTTGTACGACGATATTGAACTTATTTACGGGCCTCAGGCTGTTGGTGATAACCTTTTTGCCAATTCAACGATATATTATGCCGATGGAAATATTTGGTTTAAAAATTTGCCTGCAGATATAGGCGAATCATCTGTTGAGATAATAGACCTGTCAGGTAAAATTATTATAAAAGAACAAATTACAACCGATCATATTGCTGCTTCTGATTCGGGACTTAAACCTGGAATTTATATAGCAAGGATCATAAATGAAAAAAGTAGCTTTTCAACAAAACTTTTCGTGAAATAACTTTTTCGGAAATAGCCTGGGATTTTTAATCCGGGAAATCCAGGGGATTAGACAATAGTTATTATTGTAGAGTTGAAAGTGATATCTTTAAAGAATTTCAAATGGTTCGACAAAGAAATTTCATATCAATTATCTTTATTGTCCTGTTATTGGGTGTCTCCGGCGGTGTAATGTCGCAGGATTATGGGTATTTTACTGGTGTCGTTCTCGATAATGAGTCTAATGATCCACTGATAGGTGCCACTATCAAAGTGAAGAAAAATCCTTCAATTGGTGCAGCCGCTGGATTAGACGGTGATTTTTTTATTAAGGTTCCCGAGGGAAAATACATCTTTGTCATCTCTTACACAGGAATGACTACCGATACTGTTTTAGTTAATATTTTAGCCGGACAAACAGTTGAGAGAACTATAAAGCTTGAAATGTACACAAATGTACTTCAGGGGGTTGAGGTTAGTGTGGGTAGGTTCAATAAAAAGATAGAAGATCTGACAGTCTCAATGGAAGTAATACAGCCTAAACTGATTGAAAATAAGAATACTACTAATATAGAGACAATTCTGGATTATGTACCGGGATTAAATATCGTTGACGGCGATCCACAAATCAGGGGAGGTAGTGGTTTTACTTTCGGCGTGGGAAGTAAAGTTGGTGTTTTTGTTGATGGAATGCCAGTACTGTCGGCTGATGCAAACAGACCGTTATGGGATTTGGTGCCTACTGATAATATTAAGCAGATTGAAGTTATAAAAGGCGCATCTTCAGTTCTTTCCGGCTCATCTTCATTAAGCGGAGCTATTTATGTAAAAACTGCCGACGCTCCATTAAAGCCATTAACAAAAGTTATTACTTACGCAGGCCTTTATTCAAATCCGAAATATGATTATATGAAGTGGTGGAACGAATTACCGTATATTGGCGGCATTTCGGTTATGCACGCAAGAACAGAAAATAATACTGACATAATAATAGGTGCTGACGTAAAACTGGATCATGGTTTTGAAGGGCCTCCCAAGCCGGGGCCTCTTGTGGTTGATACTGTCACCGATTTTAACGAAGCGCAAATGGGAGAACAACGTTATCGTTTAAATTTTAATCTGCGCCGCAGAAATAAAAAGTACGAAGGACTAAATTATGGAGTCAATGGCAATTTTATGTATAATAAAACAAAGTTGATGCTTGCATGGCTCGATGATTCTGTGGGCTTTTACAGAGCATATCCAGGGGGAGTCTTGTTGCAGAAAAATTTTCTTTTTTATCTCGACCCCTTTATTAATTATTACACTGCCCTTGGCGCAAAACACAGCCTGAAGACCAGGTATATGTACAGTAATGTTGATATGAGCAATGACCAGACAACTACCAGTTCAATAATTTATGCCGATTATAACTTCAGGAAAGACTACTCTTTTCTTAATGGCTTTCAGTTTATTGGAGGATTGACAACACAGTATAACTCTGTGATATCGGATATGTATATTGGCTCGGGCAACACTTTTAACAGCTTATTGAATATCTCGGCCTATACTGAAATTCAGGATAAATTATTTGATGCTTTAAATTTCTCACTTGGGGTCAGGCTGGAAGCATATTCACTTAATGGGGGCACTACTGAGCTGCAACCTATTTTCAGAGCAGGAGCATCTTTGAAAGTATATCAGGAAACCTATATCAGAGCCTCCTGGGGACAAGGTTACAGATATCCTACAATTGCCGAACGATTTATACGGTTTTCTTCAGGAACAATCGGTGTTTTTGATAATCCTGAATTGATTCCTGAAACAAGTACAAATGCTGAGGTTGGTTTTAAGCAGGGATTTAAGTTTTTGAATTATCTGGGTTATCTTGATATTTCGGTTTTTCAGCAAGATTATGAAAATACTATAGAGTACCTGTTCGGCTTCTGGGATTCGACATATACCTTTGCTATCGGTGGATTTAAGTTTCTGAATACAGGGAAATCCAGAATAATGGGCGCAGATATTTCATTGACAGGAAGGGCTGCTCTTGGTGAAAATCTTATAATGAACACAATGTTTGGTTACACCTATATTATTCCAAAATCAATGGAACCTGACTATGTGTTTGCAAAGGATTATAGTTTTAACGGAGGTGCAGACTTTTCATATAACTCAACGAGTGTCAATCCTGATAAGCAAATTCTAAAATACAGGTTCCTGCATACCTTTAAGGGAGATGTTGAATTTGATATAAAAGGATTTGCAACCGGTTTAAGTATGAAATATTACAGCCCGATTATAAATCTGGATAAGTCAATTGAAGATTTTGAAGAGGCGACTGCCCAAATGGGAGGGACTACCCAGCCTATCAAATATATGAGTTACTTCTACAACCATAACAACGGGAACTTCATAATGGACTTTCGCATAAGCTATGCTTTTAGTGAAGTTCATAAAATAGCGTTCATTGCCAATAATATAACAAACCAATGGTACTCCATCCGCCCGCTAAAAGCAGAAGCTGTGAGGAGTATGATGCTGCAATATACTATGAGGATGCAGTAATGAGTATTGCAACGGTCTTTGACCGTATTGTCAGGTTGAGCGGAGTCGAAACCTGACATTTTCTGATTTAAACACTTTTTGGACAACTTTTCATCTGATTACTTCGTTGTCATGTCGAACCATTGGGGTTGGATTTTTGTATTAGCACATAGCAATCTGCCAAAAGGAGACCGTCCTTGCGAGGCACAGTACCCGGGAAAAGGGGCGCACAAAATGATATGACAATGGAAATCACAAATAATAAAACTCAAATTTCAAATAAATTCCAAATTCTAATTATTGAAATTTCAAAAATA
>JAUVIX010000020.1 GCA_030592565.1 Chlorobiota bacterium | reverse complement strand
CATTCCAACATTTTGAGTTGGAAAATTCTTTTCCCTCAAACATTTCAAATATCTATTACTCAGCGCAATATCAAGATGTTCAAAATGAAGATAATAAAGGTGATACAATAAACAAGCAAGAGAGTCATTGGTCGGCAGATATTTTCGCAAATCCGGGTTATGTAACAACCGGATTGACCGGTGATAATATATACAACAGCTACATCGCAAGCAGAAACAACAGCGAAAAAAATATTTTCACAGTTGGTGCGTCTGTCGAAATTAGTTATTCCATTGGACGGCTTCTTATTAAAAGCGGTCTGGAATATGCGAGCTACGGACAAAACGGTAATTATACCCGCACAACAGCCGAAATTGACAACGGGCAAAGCTATTTTGAACATGACACAACCTGGGTCTGGGTTTACGATCCGCCGGAAATATATCCATATCCCATAGCTACTGATTCAACATTTTTCCCTGTTTACAAAACAGAAAATACTGAAATGAAAAACCGCTATAGCTACTTCGAAATCCCGTTACTAATCGGCTATCAGTTTGGTAAAGACAAAAAAGTCAGCTTCGAAATAAGCACAGGATGTTCATTCGGATTTCTGATTTCGGCAAAGGGCAATTTACCATCTCCTGACGACAATTCCCTTTTGGAGTTAAAAAGATCATCAGATTTTATAAGAAACAATTCCATCAACTATATTGCACAACTGGGGATCGGATTCAGGCTGAGCGACAATACAAAGTTCATTATCAGGCCATTTTATAAACGGAGTTTAACATCAACGTTTGAAAATACTTTTCCGGTAAGCCAAAAATTTAATACATTTGGGATTTCTTTGGGACTGAACATAAAATTTTAATTCGACACGTGCGAAACCTGGCATTCATATTATTTTTACTGGCATCAACAGCCGGTTATCCGCAACACAGGGCTGACATCTGGTATTTTGGGCAAAATGCAGGGCTGTCTTTCGGCAATGATGGTCCGCTGCCTGTTTACGGAAGTCAGATGGTGGCGCAGGTTGGATGTGCAACTATTTGCGACACGAACGGCCAACTTCTGTTTTACACAAATGGTAGGCAGGTATGGGACAAAGAGAATAATATAATGCCCAATGGCGATTCAATTTTCGGCGGTTCATTTTTTGTAAACCAAAACAGCGTTGTTATCCCCCATTCAGGAAATGATCATATTTATTTTCTATTCACAATTGACACTTTATCAACCGGTTTGAGCTATTCCGAAATTGATATGACTTTAAATAACGGGCTTGGGGATGTTTCTGTTAAAAATAATAATGTGCATTTAGGTGTGGCCGGAAAAATAACGGCTGTGAATCATTGCAATTCGAAATATTTCTGGGTGATCACGAGAGAATTGGAGAGCGTCAACTTCTATTCATACCTTGTAACAGATACGGGTGGCGTTTGTAAAACTCCGGTCATAAGTTCAGCAGGTGATATAATCCTTGCTGACATAGGGATTATGAAATCCTCTCCTGCCGGAAATATGGTTGCGCTACCGGTAAATAATTCGGATGTATTTGTAGAGCTTTTTGATTTTGATAATTCGACCGGAGTAGTTTCCAATCCCAGAAAAATATACAAAACCGAAGATGTTGTTTATGCTTATGGTGTGGAGTTTTCGGGTGACGGCAATTTCCTGTATATCTCAACAGGAGGGAAAAAATACGAATTGATCCAATATGACCTGACATCGTGTTCGGAACAGGCAATAAACGAATCTGCCGTAAAAATATCAACCGGAAATATGTATTCGATACAATTAGGGCCTGATTCCAGAATATATGTAGCAAGGGTCAATGATAATTATCTTAGTGTTATCGAATATCCTGGAAGAAAAGGAGAAGATTGTGTGTTCAAAGAAAAGGAGATTTTTCTTGGAGATAATATTTGTCTGATGGGATTACCTAATTTCAATCAAAGCTATTTCTATTTTCCGGCTTTCTCATATAAAAATGCATGCGTTGGCGACACAGCACAATTATGGCTCGGAAACAATGCCAACATTGACTCGGTGCGGTGGGAAGTAAATCAGGCTGATATTGACACCATAGTTTGGGAACAGCCTTTTACAATTAAAAATGTCTTTACTTCAACGGGAGAGTACGGTGTAAATGTAAAATTATTTCATTGCGGGTCTGTTGATACAATATCCGGCCATCTTGCAATCCACCGCGCACCTGACTTAGACCTGGGGAACGACACAACTATTTCCGAAGGAAGTACAATAATACTTGATGCGGGTGAAGGAATGGAGCATTATCTTTGGAATACAGGCGACGAAAGCCAGTCAATAATAATTTGGGATACAGGGTATTACTATGTGGAAGTTTCGAAGGATAAATGCATTGCTTCCGACACGGTAATTATTTACAATATTCCTGCAAACGTTCAGTTCCCTACAGCTTTCAGTCCTAATGGCGATGGCGTTAACGACATTTTCCTTCCGAGGGTAACAGGTGTTGTCTCGGATTATCAGATTGAGATTTACGATCGTTACGGGCAAAGGGTGTGGCAAAATACTGATATTAACATCGGTTGGACAGGCGAATTCAAAAGTAAAAAATGCCAGGCTGATGTGTATCTCTGGCAGATTATATACCGGATTTATAAAGGCGATAAATCTGAAACTGTCGAAAAAACGGGCAATGTAACATTAATAAGATGAATAAGCATAATAATTGACTTTCCCGGACAACCAGACAAAAAAAAACTTCGTCTAAACTAATGAAAGCGCTTTATAAATTATTTTACTAACCTTTTAACATTCAAAAATTATGAAAAGACTTTTATTATTTCTGACATTATTTGCAACCGTTACGATTTACGGACAAAATCAATCGCCGGTTGCGGTTAACGACACTGTTCCTAATCCGGTTCACCTTGGTGACACCATTACGGTTAATGTTCTTCAAAATGATTATGACCCGGATGGGGATTCAATTTTTTTATTTAATATTCCTTATAGTATATCACATACCGATAGTACTGTAACTTATTATTTGGGACCTGGAGAATCTATAAATGATGTACCCGAATTATATTATAAGAATGGCTATATATTGTATGAATATTCTATTTGGGATGAGTATTCTGCTGCACCGTCTAGTGCATACATCGTGATGTATCTTGATGAGCCTTTTTATGATTTCCTTGATGTATCTAATATCAAAGCAAGGTTTAATTCTTTTGGTAATCATTTTTGGAGTTTTGGGATTGATTACCCCAATGATCCGCAATACTACTACCCCAAAGAAAGCTCAACAACCACTCTTTTCAGTTCTTCTTTATGGATTGGAGGTATGGACGAGACAGGCGATTTACGTATTTCTGCTGAAAGATACCGTCAGATGGGTGCTGATTATTGGGAGGGACCTTTAACAACAGACGGGACGGCTTCAACGGATACAGCCAATGCTCTGGAATGGCATAGAATATGGAAATTAAATCTTGAGGATATTGAATATCACATTGCCCATTGGAGTGATCCTGGATATGAACCAATAGAGGATATAGCCACCTGGCCCGCACACGGAGATACAACCGTATGGCAAAGCTATTATCTTGCACCTTTCGTGGATGTAAACAATAATGGCAGTTATGAACCCTTAAGCGGTGATTATCCATTGATAAGAGGCGACCAGACTTTATTTTTTATTTTTAATGACCAGACCGATATGGCAGGACGTGAGACTCAGGGAATGCCAATAGGAATTGAAATTCATGGATTTGCTTATGCATTTGATACTCCCGATAATCCTGCTTTGTATAACACAACTTTTTTAAGCTATAAAATATTTAACAGATCGCAGCACACTTTAACCGATACTTACGCAGGTATTTGGACGGATATTGATTTAGGGAATGCGTGGGATGATTTTGTAGGATGTGATGTGGCGGGAGGATATTATTATGGCTATAACGGTGATGATTATGATGACCCTAATTTTAATGGTTTGGATACATTACCTGGATTTGGATATAATCCACCGGCACAGGGTATTGTAATCCTCGGTGGGCCATACCTTGACCCTGACGGGGAGGATAACCCATCCGGTGGATGTGATGAGAGCATAAACGGTGTTGGATTCGGCGATGGTGTTACCGATAATGAAAGATACGGGATGAGCCGGTTTATCTATTATAATAATTCAGGAGGAGTACAAGGCAGCCCTCAGCAGGATTATCAATATTACACCTACCTGCAATCAATCTGGAAAGACTCAACAGCCATGGAATATGGCGGTAACGGCCATGTGTCCTCAGGTGCTTATGGGCCTGCTGCCAGATTTATGTTCCCCGGATTGTCTGATCCCTGTAACTGGGGAACAGGTGGAGTGCCTCCATACGGTGCATTGGATTGGACTGAAGAAACAGCAGGAAATACTCCTAACGACAGGAGGGGTTTAAGTTCAATGGGGCCCTTTACACTTGAACCCGGCGGTGTGGAAAAGATTGACTTTGCTTTTGTTACAGCACCCGGCGACAGTGTGACAAATTCTGTTGACAGACTGAAGGTTTATGTTGACTCTATCAAAGCATTCTATTATGAAGACCCCGACCATTTCGGATATAAATACCTTGGTAAAGAGGAGACGGTAATAGTAAAACCTGAAATTAAATTGTATCCGAATCCTGCTTCATCCGTTTTGTTTGTTGAGTTTAGCGAAGCAACCAAAAACAGCAGGTATGGCATCTACGATATTTACGGAAAGGTAATTAAACAAAAGGAAATATCAGCCAAAAGAGTAACGGCAATTGATATCTCAGGACTTAAACAGGGGATTTACTTTTTACAGATCAAAACAAACTCTGCTACCGTCACAAAGAAATTTATTATAAGATAGTCCAAAACGCCATAATTCATTGCTCACCTACCCCTGAATTAGTTTTTGGGGTAGGTTTTTTTGATCATTGCGAAGGCTTTGGAAGGGGATTACAAATCCACAGGACATTTACTTTCGGATTACCAGCCGCACTTGGCCGGCTCTTAAATCCGAAAGAGCCCGAAGATTGAAATGTAGTACCGTTTGAGCTATTGAGCTGTTCCGGATTTAAGTTATGGCCGGTTTGCAAGCCTAATCCGGAACCTGATATCATTTGGATTTATAATATGGCCATTTTACAAGCGAAGTTTAAAATCAACATTTAAAATAATTTCCAGGTTAGTCAAAAATTTATTACATTTGCACTATCTATTGGAATAGATATAAAGTGTAATCATAAAGTGCGAAATGTAGTATTCATATTGTTTCTACTTACATCATCGGCTCTTTATCCATAACACAGAGCCGACATCCGGTATTTCGGTGATAAGTTTTATAAATCAAACATACAACCGATTAATAAAACCTTGATCTTAACTTTTGAAAGCATTTTATTTTTACTAATCTTTTAGAATTCAAAGATTATGAATTTTTTATTATTATTTATCGCGATTATTACAAGTATTGTCGTTACAGGACAAAATCAACCTCCTGTAGCAGTAAACGACACTGTCCCTTATCCGGTTCATTTAAGAGATACTATTACCGTCAATTTTATTAATAATGATTATGACCCCGAAGGAGATCCATTTTTCCTTCTTTATTCATATAATTCAATATCACACACCGATAGTACAATTACTTATTACATTAATCCTGCATATAATTATTACAAAAACGGCTATTTGGATTATACCTATGTACTTTGGGATTCGATTGCACCTGCTCTGGGTCATGGAGATGTTGTGATGTATTTGGATGAACCCTTTTATGATTATCTCGATATCAATAATATAAAAGCCAGAATAAATTCATTTGGTAATCATTTTTGGGATGTGGGGGTACATGATATTGGAGCGGAATATTACTTCCCTAAGGATACGACAACATCTACATTATTTAATTTTTCTCTCTGGATTGGAGGGCTTGATGAGTCTGAAGATTTGCATATTTCCGCCGAAAGGTATCGATCAGGGGGCGTTGATTACTGGGAAGGCCCTTTAACAACTGATGGTACAGCTACGATTGATACTGCAACGGCATATAAATACCACAGGGTTTGGAAGTTAAATATTGAAGATGTTGAGTATCACATTGAACATTGGAGCGACCCCGGATATGAGCCTATTGAAGCTATTGCCACCTGGCCTGCACACGGTGATGTTTCCGCAGGGCAAAGCTACCATTTGGCACCTTTTGTTGATGTGAACAATAACGGTGACTACGTACCTTTGGAAGGTGATTATCCTTTGATAAGAGGTGACCAGTCCATATTCTTTATATTTAACGACCAAACCGATACGACAAAAAGAGAAGCCCAGGGCTTACCAATAGGTATTGAAATTCACGGTTTTGCTTATGCTTTCAATAGACCTGATAATCCGGCTTTGTATAACACAACTTTTCTGAGCTATAAAATAATCAACCGTTCACAACATACTCTTAATGATACTTATGTGGGGATACATACAGATATTAAACTCGGCTATGCCTGGGATGATTATCTAGGATGTGATGTGACAAGAGGAGTATATTACGGGTATAACGGTGATGATTTTGATGACACTACAACCAATCAGGCCGGCTTTCAAAGGGGATATGGATACAATATTCCTGCTCAGGGAGTGGTAATTCTCGGCGGTCCTTACCTTGATTCTGATGGAGAGGATAACGCTACCGGCGGTTGCGATGAAAGCATTAACGGGGTAGGATTCGGGGATGGTGTTGTAGATAACGAAAGGCACGGGATGAGTAGTTTTATGCGTTTTTACTCCTCAGCGGGAGTAATGGGTTCACCTTCTCAGGATTATCATTATTATTATCGTTTGAAAACCTTATGGTTGGATTCCACAGAAATGGAATATGGCGGCGATGGTCATCCATCTTACGGTGCTTATGGTCCCGCTGCGAAATTTATGTTTCCCGGTTTTTCCGACCCGTGTTATTGGGGAACAGACGGTGTGCTTCCTTTCGGTCCTGTTAATTGGACGGAGATAACCGCAGGACACTCCTCAGGTTACAGGCGTGGTTTAGCTTCTATGGGGCCCTTTACGTTGGTTTCCGGTGGAGTTGAGAAAATTGATATTGCTTTCGTAACCGCACCCGGCGACAGCACATCAAATCCCGTTGACACACTTATGGCATATATTGATTCGGTAAAAGCATTCTATTATGAAGACCCCGACCACTTTGGATATAGAAATCTAGGAAATAACGAAATGCAAATCGCAAAATCTGAAATAAATATTTATCCGAATCCGGCATCCTCGGTTTTATATGTTCAGTTTGAGGAAACTTCAAAAGATGCCCTTTGTAGTATATTCGACCTGTATGGAAAACTTATCAGACAAACGGAAATGTCAGATGAAAGAGTAACGGCAATTGATATCTCAGGACTTAAACAGGGGATTTACTTTTTGCAGATCAAAACAAACTCTGCAATTATTTCTAAAAAGTTCATCATAAGATAATTCGATTAACTATGTACAATACTCAGCCATCTTGGAAATTCCGGGGTGGCTTTTTTGTGTCAATTTATAATCCTGTGCTGTTCCGGATTTTAGTATTAGCACGTGCGCAAGCCTAATCCGGAACCTGGTATTATTTGGATTTGTAATCCAATAAATCAGTTTTAGAAGTCTGAAAAGGAGATTGCAAATCTCCAAAATATTTGCTTTCGGATTACCAGACGCACAAAGCCAGCTCTGAAATCCGAAAGAGCCGGAATGTTTATCTGCTTTCTGGATTAATATTCTACCGGAATCTTTAAAAACTATATCTTTGCACAAATAAGATGAAAGAAAAAATATCAATTGAAGATTTAGACGACATTACAAGTAATACATATTTTGGTTTGCTAAAGCGATTGTCAAAATATAAAAGTGAAATAAAGATCAAATTTAGACTTCCAAAACTTGTATTTATTTTAGTTTTCATAACGCTTCCATTGCAATATGGATGCAAACAATTAATTGTTAAATATGAGGATTCGGGTAAAACCTATCATCTGCTTGTAGACGATATAATAAAACTTCAATTACCTGGTGACCCTTCAACAGGAAATGCCTGGCGTAAAATTTTCTATAATGATTCTGTATTAACCAGGGTTGGAAAAAAAAATTATCAAATTGGAAATGAGGAATCAGGAGACGGAGGGTTTTATTATTATCGATTCAGGGCTATTGCTCCAGGCAAGTCCAATATAAAAATGGAGTATGGAAATCGCTTTGATTCAAAAAAGAAAACATTAAAAACCTTTGAAATTACTATAGTTGTGGATGATCAGAATAATAGAAACAATACGAAAGCACAGGACAAAAAACAACCTTATGAATAACAGGAAAAAGAATATTGCTATTGTGATGGGAGGGTTTTCCGGCGAATATGACATTTCCGTTCAGAGTGGTCAGGTAGTTAATAAATACCTTGACAGGAAAACATACGATTTTTATCCGGTAGTTATTGGAGGGAAAGAGTGGTTTTGTACTGATGATTCGGGAAGCAGATTTGAGATTGATAAAAACGACTTCTCAGTAGTTATGCCATCTGGCAAAGTGTATTTTGATGGTGTGTTTATTGCAATACATGGAACTCCGGGCGAAGATGGTAAACTGCAAGGCTATTTCGACCTCGTCGGAATTCCATACACGTCCTGCGATCATGCAACATCATCTCTTACATTCAATAAGTATTTCTGCAAAAACTTCGTAACCGGTCTGGGAGTACCTAATGCACAATCAGTATTTTTAACAAAGAGGTCAAAATTGAGCCCTGCTAAAATTTTAGAGGAACTTTCGCTGCCCGTTTTTGTGAAACCAAATAATGGTGGCTCCAGTGTTGGGATGTCAAAAGTAAATAGGGCCGGGGAGTTAGAAGCAGCCCTCAAAAAGGCTTTTAAAGAAGACGAACAGGTATTGGTTGAGGAGTTTGTAAAAGGACGTGAGATAACTTGTGGAATTGTAAGAAAAGAGGATGAACTTATTATTCTGCCTGTTACCGAGATAATCAGTAAAAAAGAGTTTTTCGATTTTGAATCGAAATATGATTCCGACCTTGTTGAGGAGGTAGTGCCAGCACAAATCCCCGATGAAATAACAAAACAATGTAAAGAGACCTCAGCCTTCCTATATGAAAAGCTTAACTGCAATGGAGTTGTGCGCTTCGATTATATTTTCAACGAAAGCGGATTGAACTTTCTGGAAGTCAATACAGTTCCCGGAATGACAGAAGAAAGCATAATCCCAAAAATGGTGAAGGCGTATGGAATGTCACTTGAAGAGCTGTTTTTAATAATTACAAAGGAGCTGTTTATAAAGTAGGTAGTGAGACCTTTGCAAGGTAATACCAAAACAAAATCAAAACAGTTTTTAAAATTCAGGTAAAATTTTAAATACCTTCTCTTGTTCTTCAGGTAAGAACCATTGTATCTCATTATCTCTTTTAAGCCAGGTTATTTGCCGTTTAGCGTAGCGGCGTGTATTTGTTTTTATATTTTCAATTGCTTCTTCCAGAGTGTAAATGCCGTCAAAATAATTGAATATCTCCTGATAGCCAACAGTTTTCAGAGCATTGAAGCCCCTGAATCTTTTAAGACTATTAACCTCCTCAACCAAACCGGTCTCAATCATTCTGTCAACTCTTTTTTCGATTATATCTACCAGCTCTTCCCTTGGTCTGTTCAGACCTATCTTTATTATTTCAAAATTCCGTTGCGCCGGTTTGTTGTTTCGCAGAGAGGAATATGTCTCTCCTGTCTGGATAATAACTTCCAGCGCCCGAAGTAATCTAGTTGGGTTGTTAAGGTCAACAATGTCATAATAATCAGGATCAAGGTCTTCGAGCAATTGTTGAAAATATTCAATACCTTCTGCTTCAAATTTCTCATTAAGCTTTTGCCGGAGGTTATTGTCGGGATCAGGCAGGTCGTCAATACCTTTGCAAACAGCATCAATATACAATCCCGAACCACCTACCAAAACAGCATTATCATTGGTTTTGAAATATCTGTCTAAAAAAGTTAAAACATCCTGTTCATATCTTGAAACATTGTAATAGTCAGTTATTGAAATATGGCCAATAAAGTGATGCTTTACAGAAGAGAGCTCCTCTTTTGATGGCGTTGCTACTCCGATTTTTAATTCCTTGTAAAACTGCCTCGAATCGGCTGAAATGATTTCTGCTTTTAGCTTTTGGGCAACATCAATTGCGAGTGCTGTTTTTCCTATGGCTGTGGGGCCTGATATGACGAAAAGTTTTTTATTCAAGGTACACAGATAAATCAATATTCATTTTCTGTATCTTCCTGATAGTCAATTGTGCCATTCAGTAGTTCGTTGAAGTCCTCAAGAAGCTGTTCTCTGAGAGCTTCCGGATCGTCTTCCTCCTCAATTACTGGGGGAGAAGGTGGGCTTGCAAGCACTCCTTTACTGAGTGAGCAGATAGGGTAAGTTTGGTCTTCTTTTTGCTTCCAGACACCAAGCAGCTCAATAAAGAATGTTTTAATATCCAGAAAGTCATATTCATACACAAGACGTTGATGAGGTTCCTCAATAAAATTTTTGATGTTTGAGCCCTTCATAATGAATTGCTCCTCAATAAATTCCTTGTCTTCCTCCTTAACTTCGTCCTCCTCCTCAACTCTCATATCAAGAAGGGTTATCTCTTTCAACTTGGTCCATTTCTGATCGCAAATATGAAAGGATGCCAGTTCTTCACTGCCAAGGTTCACATTCTCCTGAATTATCCGGTTAAAATCCAAAAAAGTTTGATTTCCCAGTATTTCAAAGTCACGGATAAATTCGTCGTTAGTATCTGTCAGCATCCTGAATTTGTAAATATGCATATTTTCCTAATATTAAATTCGAGATAAAATTATAAAAAATTTCAAAACAATGATACAAATAGTAAAATGTTTTTTTTGAGAGAGTTTGGAGTGTTGGAAAATTGGAATACGATAATGGTTATAGACGCATTACATTTTTTTAACCAATCCTGAAGGGATGACATAAATGAGGTTTTAATCTGAATTACTGACACCAAGCCCCATTTCCTTTCCAAGGCTAACCATAAATTTAAAGGCTTCGTCATAATCATTTCTGACTTTTCCATCGAGGATGGCTTCTCTGATTGCATTTTTTATATCGCCAACCTCTTTGCAGGGTTTAATGTTAAATGTTTCCATTATAACTTCTCCGGATATTGGAGGTTGCCAGTTTCGTAATTTATCTTTCTCCTCAACTTCAACTAATTTTTTGCGCACAAGTTTGAAGTTGCTAAGGAATTGCTTTACCTTTTCCTTGTTTTTTGAAGTTATATCTGCTTCGCAAAGCAACATCAGGTCGTCAACGTCATTACCTGCTTCATAAAGAAGGCGTCTGATCGCGGAGTCAGTAATATTGCTTTCTGATAGAATTATAGGTCTGAGATGTAGTCTGACAAGCTTTTGTACATATTTCATCTTGTCGTTCATTGGCAGTTTAAGACTTCTGAAGACACCCGGAACCATTTTTGCCCCGAGAAACTCGTGACCATGAAAAGTCCATCCGGATTCGGAATCATATCTTTTTGTAGCCGGTTTTGCAACGTCATGAAGTATGGCAGACCATAACAGCCAAAGATCATTGGTGTTTTTGGCCAGATTGTCAAGCACTTTTATAGTGTGATAAAAATTGTCTTTATGTGCCTTCCCATCTTTGATCTCTACACCTTTTAGATTACTCATCTGTGGGAAGATGATTTTCAGAAGCCCGCTTTCATCTAGCAGACGAAACCCGATTGATGGCTTTGGTGTAAGGATTATTTTATTCAACTCATCTAAAATTCTTTCCTTTGACACGATCTTTATCCTTTCTGCATTTTTTTTAATGGCTTCAAAAGTTTCGGGAAAGATATTGAAGTTGAGTTGTGTTGCAAATCTGATTGCACGCATCATTCTGAGTGGATCGTCCGAAAAAGTTATGTCAGGCTCCAGAGGTGTACGGATAATTTTTCTTTCGATATCGCCTATTCCGTCAAAAGGATCCAGCAGTGTTCCGTAATTCTCCTTTTGCAGACTTATTGCCATTGCATTAATGGTGAAATCGCGACGGTTTTGGTCGTCTTCGAGGGTTCCGTCTTCCACAATAGGTTTTCTGGAATCGCTGCGGTACGACTCCTTTCTCGCTCCTACAAACTCAAGCTCCCATTCCGATATTCCGGAGAACCTGATCATCGCCGTTCCGAAATTTTTGAAGATATTGACATTAACATCATTGCCAATTTTTGCAGCAACCCGTTTTGCAAGTTCAATACCGCTGCCAACAACGACAATATCAACATCGTGCGATTCGCGCTCTAGGATAATATCGCGGACATATCCACCATCTACATAGGCTGGAGCTCCCATTTCATCAGCAGATTCCGAGATGATTTTAAAAACCGGTTTTTCTATATATTGCCTCAATCCTTGAATTTTTTGGCAAAGGTAAAAAAAAAGATTGTACAATATTTTATTCCCAAAAACGTAGTGTAACCTATGAAATATTATCTTTGCGCAAAAATTCAGACAGTGGTGAATAATCAATTGTTAAGAGCTTTATCATATGCAGGTTTTATTCTGGTAGTTTTTATACTGGTAACTACCTCATGTCGCAAAGATGAGATTGTTACAGACCCTTCATACTCTCTGAGCTTTTCGACTGATACTGTCATTTTTGATACTGTCTTTTCAACTGTAGGATCAACAACGGGAATTCTGAAAGTTTATAATTACAATAACGGGAAAGTGAAAATTTCCAGAATATATCTTGCGGGAGGGGAACAATCACAATATAAGATAAACATTGATGGTAATCCTGTTTCCTCAATTGAGGATGTTGAACTGGCTGAAAACGATAGTCTCTATATTTTTATTAAGGTAACGGTTGACCCTACAAACCAGAACAGTCCTATGATTATTACCGATTCAGTAATCTTTGAGACTAACGGAAATATTCAGGATGTTGACCTTGTAGCCTGGGGGCAGGATGCTCACTATTTTGTAGGCTACTTACATAATCCCGAATCTACATTAAAGTACATAATCATAGCCGGTGAAAATGAAAATGTTACCTGGGAAGATGATAAGCCATATGTTCTTTACGGATGGGGAGTTGTGGATTCTCTTGGAGCTCTGGAGATTGGGCCAGGTGTTGATGTTCATTTTCATCAGAATTCAGGGCTTTGGGTCTATAGCGGAGGAGCTATTCAGGTTAACGGACTAAAAGACAGCCTTGTAGTTTTTCAGGGCGACAGACTGGAGCATGAATATCGTGATCTTCCGGGACAATGGAACGGGATTGTAATAAACGAAAGTGATGTCGTTAATGAGTTTAATTATGCGATAGTTAAAAATGCATTTGTTGGATTACAGGTCTCACCTCAAAATGAAAACGGGTGGGCTAATACATTGATCTTGAAGAATGTGATAGTTGAAAATATGACTCTTTTCGGACTATATTCGTTCGCTTATCAGGTTGTAGCCGTAAATTCTATATTTTCCAATTGTGCAACATACACGGTTTGCCTTGTAGGTGGAATTTATGATTTCAGGCAATGTACAATGGTAGATTACTGGTCGGAATCGGTTAGGATAAATCCATCTCTAAGGGTTGGTAACCAAATTGCTTTTAACACACTCGATGGAGTTATTACCTATGTCAGTCCGTTAGAGAGTGCCTATTTTGGCAATTGCATTATTTATGGCGCTCTTTATGAAGAGCTTGAAACCGATGGTGTTGCTGATCCCGGGTATGCCTATAATTTTAAGTATGATAATTGCCTTATCAGGACTGAACTTGATATAACAAACCCTGATAATTACCAGAACTGCATTAAAAATGAAGATCCGCTTTTTATTGATCAATACCAAAATGATTACCACCTTGATACATTGTCAAATGCGATTGATGTGGGCAGTATGGAAATAATAGATTCTTCTGTGCTCGATATTTCATTTGATTATGATGGTAACTCAAGAGTTTCGGATGATGCTCCTGACCTGGGAGCCTATGAGTTTATTCCGGAATAGAAAAACCTTTTACCGGCATTTAAAATTCAAAATTTAGTAGTATCTTTGCCGACTTTTATAACCCCAAAAAATGTGTATTATGTCACTATTAAAAACTCTGTTAATCTCCGTAACTTTAATGTTAGCCCTTAATGTTTCATCGCAAAACAACACTACCCAGGCTAAATCAGACACTGCAAACTACCCTTACTGGATAGAAATGATGCAGGATGAATCTGTTAACTTTTATGATGTTCAGCGAGCATTCAATATCTATTGGGAGGGAAGAGAGATAACCAAAGGAAGCGGTTGGAAACCTTTTAAGCGATGGGAATGGTGGATGGAAAGCCATATTTATCCTGACGGAACAAGAAAGCCTGCAGATCAAACTTATAATGAGTATGTTAAATATATTAAAGAACATCCCGATGCACTGAAATCGGAGGCTGACTGGACTAACCTCGGTCCTTTTAATATTCCTTCTGGAGACAAAGGCTATAGCGGATTGGGAAGAATTAATGCTATAGCTTTTCATCCTACAAATCCTGACATTGTTTACATTGGAGCGCCTGCCGGCGGAATGTGGGAATATGATGCTTCGCAGGGAACCTGGACAGGAACAACAGATGTTTTACCTGTTCTCGGAGTATCTTCTATTATTGTAGACTGGAATAATCCGGATAATATTTATATCGGTAGCGGAGACCGCGATGCAGGGGACTCACAGGGTATGGGTGTGTTTAAAAGCAGTGATGGAGGTCAGACCTGGGAACTGTGGAATAATGGAATGGGAAATGTGAAGGTGGGTAGAATGATTCAACATCCTGATGTCTATAGTACTATGTATGCTGCTACTACAGGCGGTGTTTTTAAAACCACTGATGCAGGTGCAACATGGACACAAACTAAATCTGGTACATTCAAGGATATTGTTTTTAAACCTGGAAATCCTGATATTATCTATGCTGTAAAAGGAGGTTCATTATATAAATCGACTAATGCAGGCACTGACTGGGAACAACTTACAAATGGATTGGCAGGAGGTGACAGGGCTACAATTGCCGTTACAGAAGCAAATCCCAATGTTATATATCTTATTCAAACCGAAGGCAGCTCATTCAAAGGATTATACAAATCTGCAAATGAAGGTGCAAGTTTTACTGAGCAGTCAACAACACCCAATATAATGAGTTGGGGATGTGAGGGTGGTGAAGGAGGACAAGCCTGGTACGATCTTGATATTGCTGCCGATCCTAATGACCAAAATACTATTTATGCCGGTGGCGTAAACTGCTGGAAATCGATTGATGGAGGAGTATCCTGGGATATTAATTCACATTGGTACGGCGGATGTAATGTGCCATCAGTTCATGCCGATCTTCATATTCTGGAATGGAATCCAATAAATAACAGGTTATATGCCGGAAACGACGGTGGAATCTATTATACTCCTGACAATGGAAGTTCATGGCCTGAAATTACCAGCGGACTTGCAATAAGTCAGGTCTATAGAATAGGTCAGTGTGCGTCTGTTAAAGATAAAGTTATTAACGGCTATCAGGACAACGGGACATCAACCTACTATGGAAACAATAACTGGCAGGTCACACATGGGGGCGACGGAATGGAATGTGCCTTTGATTACCAGGAACCTGAATATTCATACGCTACTGTTTATTATGGAGCACTTATCAGAAAATATAACAACGGAAGTTCTCATACTGTTGGAGGAAACGGTGTGCACGGTATTGATGAGGATGGTGGCTGGATAACACCGTTCTGCCTGCACGAAACAAATACAGACATAATGTTTGCCGGGTATAAAAGTATCTGGAGGGCTATTGGCATTAAAACAAATTCTTTTACCTGGCAAAAAATAGCACAAGGAGGGTCAAACAATATAAATGTTGTTGAACAAAGCCCTGCCAATACTGATGTGTTTTATTATTCCTGGAAACAGCATCTATATAGAACTGACAATGTTATGAATAATAATCCCGATTGGTATGACTTATCATCAAATATCCCGGGAAGTGACAATATCCGTGATATTGAAGCAAATCCTTTTGATGAAAATATTGTGTATGTTTCAAAAGGTAGTAAAGTCTATAAGTCGGTTGATAAAGGCATTAATTGGGAAGATATAACAGGCACGCTACCCAATATCAATATGAATTCAATTGCATATTATGTAAACAGCCCGGAGGGCATTTATGTTGCCTCTGATGCCGGAGTTTACTACCGTGATGCAACAATGGACGACTGGATTATGTACAGTACCGGCCTGCCTGTTGATGCCTCGGTAAATGAGATTGAAATTTATCATAATCCGAGTGATGCTTCCGAAGATGTAATCAGAGCAGGTACATATGGTCGTGGATTATGGTCATCACCTGTTTGGCAGGGAATCATTTCTGCTGATTTTGAGGCTAGTGAGACAATAATACCAACAGGTTGCGCAATTGACTTTACAGACTTGTCAACAGGAGTGCCAACATCCTGGGAATGGACTTTTGAGGGAGCAACACCTTTAGTTTCAACGGAGAAGAACCCACAAGGCATATCTTATATTGATGAAGGAACTTATAATGTAACATTAGTGGTTACTAATGTTTTGGGTGGTGATACAAAGGTGAAATCAGGATATATTACTGTCAGCTCAGATCTACTTCCTGAGGTGGATTTCTATGCAAGCGATTCAATTGCTTGTTCTAACAAGGTTGTTCAGTTTTATGATATGAGTCAGAACTGTCCTAACCATTGGGATTGGTCATTTGAGCCAAATACGGTTTCATTTGCAAACGGGACGAGTCACTATTCAACCAATCCGGCTATTGTTTTCAATGAGATAGGAACATATTCTGTAACCGTTGAGGTTAAAAATATTATCGGAACAACAATTCTTACAAAGGAGGATTATATAACTGTAGGTGGGATAACTCTTCCTTTTTATGATGACTTTGAATCAGGGGATTTTGGTGAAAAATCCTGGGGGATAGATAATCCGGATAGCAAGATAACTTGGGAGGTTACAGATGTTGGAGGCAATGCTTCGGGAAATAAGGCTGCTTTTATGAATTTCTTTGATTATGTTGAAGCAGGTGGTCCCAGAGACAGATTGATTACGCCTGCCTTGAGTTTTGAAGGTTATGATCAGGTTTATCTTTCACTGCAATATGCCTATGCACAAAGATTTACAATAGCATCCGATTCTCTTATTATCTATTTGTCAGATGACTGTGGTGATACCTGGACCAGGCTTTATCAGAACGGTGAAGTTGGCTCTGTAGGTAATTTTGCCACACATGAGCTTATTGAAGACCCGTTTGTGCCGGCAGTGGCAGAAGATTGGTGTGGTGAAGGCTGGGGAGCTGATTGCATCACCCTTGATTTGGCGCAATGGGCAGGAGAGCAAAATGTTAAAATTGCTTTTGAATCTTATGATCGTTTCAACAATAATCTCTATCTTGATAACATCTGGATTGGTTTGCTTACTGACATTGCTGAAGGAGTTGATAATGCTGGTTCATTCAAAGTTTTTCCTAATCCTACTGACGGCGGAATAAATATCTTAGTGCGAGATAGCTCGGAAAGTACTGTTATTAGTGTTTTCAATATGCAGGGAGTTAAAGTTTATGAAACTGTTACCTCCGGTAAAGAGAATTCTTTGATTCAAGTCGATCTTAATAAATTCGGTAAAGGGATTTACATCGTCCATATCTCGAATAATAGCACAGTGAAGGTTGAAAAGGTTGTGGTGAAATAGGCTATTGCTGCAATAGCAACATCTCGCTACCAGCCAGCAAAAATGCACCTGCAACATATTCACCCGAATCATCTTTATGAATTGGTGCTGGTCTGTGGTTAACAGTCTGTCCCCAGCAAACTTTACCGTCTTCATCAACAGTGGTGTAAAGTGCTTTCCAGGCTTTTTCTACAACAGGTAAATATTTTTCTTTACTTAATATATCATTGTTAATTCCCCAGCCAATTGCATAAGTGAAAAAGGCTGTTCCACTTGATTCTGGCATTGAAAAGTCATCTGCATCAGCAAGATTGGAACGCCAGAATCCATCATTGTCCTGTCGTTTTGCCAACGATTCAGCCATTAATTCTAAAAGAACAATGTATTTGGAGTAATACGAATTATCAGCAGGCAGATATTTCAATATTCGTGGAATACTGGCAATTGCCCACCCGTTTCCACGCGACCAGAGAACCTTTTTCCCGTTATTACTTTTGAGTTGCTTTGCATCCAAATCCCGATAAAACAAATTGTCATTCTCATCCCAAAGAGAATCAGCAACCTCCCAAAAGACCTTATTCATATATTGAATGTATTTGTTGTCTCCGGTAGCTTTGCTCATCATTGCATAGGCTGGTGCCCCAACATAGAGAGCATCAATGTAGTCCCATCCCTGTTCAAATGCTGATTTGTTTTCTTCTATTTCCGAGTCCATATATTCTTTCGCATTAGTCAGGATATCTTCATTTTTTGTGATGAAATATATCTCAAGATATGTTTGGGTGCAGGCAAGCTTATTTGGAGGATAGAACCAGTCTGTCCCAACCCTGTATCCATGTTTTCCTGCCCAGTTTTCTGCTTTAGTCAAGAGTTCTTTATCCTGCGTAGCATTAAAAAAGGCCATTAGCCCGGTATAAAAAGTTGATCGTTTCCAGTTTCTGTCAACATTCATCCAGGAATTATTTTTTTGATAATTGCTTACTCT
>JAUVIX010000277.1 GCA_030592565.1 Chlorobiota bacterium | reverse complement strand
CAGATAAAAATCAAGCTGCTTAAATTCATCAAATATCTCAACAAGTTGCTTCTTATTAATTCCTATACCGGAATCTGCAACAACAATTTCAAATAACAAATTACCACCCTGTTTAACAATATTTGCTTCAACGTTGACAAACCCTTCATTTGTAAATTTTATAGCATTATTAACAATGTTAATTAATATCTGCCTTACTTTCAGCTCATCACCTACAACAATTTGTTCTTCAATACAATTTGTTTCAAGTGCAAAAATAAGGTTTTTTGAGTTTGCAACAGGTTTAAAATAATTTTTAATATCATTTAGCACCTCGCACAGATTAAACTCAGCAGGCTCAAGCTCAATTTTCCCTGACTCAAACCTGGAGTATTCAAGGAGGTCATTAAGAAGGTCGAGCAACTGATTTCCCGATTTTTCAACCATTTTTAGCATCATTTTCTTACCCTCATCTTCCTCTTCAAAGACAAGCATTTCGGTAAATCCCATAATACCATTGAGAGGTGTACGTATTTCGTGACTCATGTTGGCAATAAACTGACTTTTAGCCTGGCTGGCTCCTTCAGCATCTTCTCTCGCAGCAATAAGGCTCTGCTCAATATCATAACGCTTATACTCCAACGAAAGGGCCTTACCCAGTGTGGATATAATTCTTGATTCCATTTCTGAAAACTCCCTCTCCTCTCCGAACACCACACAAAGTGATCCGTGGATAATTTCATTGACAATAGTGTAACCTAAAAAAGCTTTTAAATTAAAATCTTTAATAAAAGAATCAGACTCCAGAAACTCAGTTTTTCTAACATCCTCAATTATGAACAGTTCGCTGGAAGTTAATGATGCTTCATAGCAAATATGACCTTCGGCTTTGAACTCTCTTGGAAAATCAGATGGGATATTGTAACCTGAATGTATTTTTATTATCTCCTTTTCAGCATTGTAACAATAAAAGGCTGACCATTCACCACCTATGATTTCACAGGCTTTACTAACAAGTATATCAATATTCTCTAATGCATCGACACCCATTTCAACAAATACATTGTTAAGGTCAGATAGCTTTCTCTCGGATTCAACTCTCTCGGTAATATCTTCAACAGAACCTTCATAATATAAGGTCTTTCCTTTTCCATTTCTGACGGCACGGGCACTTTCGACAATATTGATATAGCTTCCTTCATTAGTTTTCCATTCTGATTCAAAGTTTTTTACAATACCATACTTTTCAATTTCATTAATAAACTTTTCACGATTATATTCGTCATTCAAATCCCTCAATTTCAATTCCTCAAAAGAATCGTATCCAACTATATCAAGTAATGCCGGATTAGCAAGCAAGATTTCACCCTCAGGTGTTGTACGGTATATACCTATTGTTGAATTTTCGTAAAGACTTTTAAACCTGGCCCCGCTCTCTTTCAACTCCTCTTCATTAAGCTTCCTCTCAGTACATTCATTAAAAATAACAATCTGGTTTTCATCGTCAATGACTTTCACAAACACATCGAACCACATATTCAGACCGTCAGCAAATAACTCGAACTTAAAAGTCCCGCAGGATTCTATTTCATCTTTAAACGTATAGGACAACTCCTCTTTGATGGAATCAAGATATGGATATATTTCCTTTAGATCAACACCAATAAGCTCCTCTTTACTAAGTCCAAGCAAGTTAGCAAACAAAGAATTTACTTGTTTGATAAAATAACCGTTGATCTCTCCATTTTCATTATAGCTGACACCCTCCAGAAGTGCTGGCAATGGAAAACTCTCAATTGTCACTAAATCTGTTTTACTTTCAATACTTAAATAATCTTGCATAAACTAAAGATTAACAGGCTTTACAAAACTATTTCAATAGAAAACTTATATTTTCACCAGGATTAAATTCTTTCGGTCCTTGTCCCTGCTTAAACACTCTCATTGCTCTTTGGCCCTTTAGTTCTATTTTCTCATTCTCTACCGAAAGCAAAGTTCCTTCACGAAGGCCTGCTACATATACACCCTCATTAGCAACAAGAAACTCTTCAATGCGCTGCTCACGAGATTCACCACCATGACCTTCAATATTTGCATCAATATAATGGGGGTTTATTTGAAAAGGAACAAGGTTCAGGCAGTTAAAACTGGCAGGCTCAACAATGGGCATATCATTGGTTGTACGAAGTGTAGGACAAGCTACATTTGCACCTGCACTCCAACCCACAAACGAAACGCCACTCTCCACCATTTCTCTAATAGGCTTCATCAGTTTAAGTTCGTGCAGTTTATAAACAAGATGAAAAGTATTACCTCCTCCCACTGCAATGGCAAGAGAATCTTTTATAGCCTGAACAGGATTTTTTTCCCTGTGAATTGAGTATATATCAAGGCCTATTTCGTTAAAAACATCATTAACCCTGTCTCTGTAAACAGCATAGGAGTCTTCAATACTTTCTTCTGAAAGGGCAATGCCTGCATATGGAATAAACAAAATCCTGCGAATCCCTTTTCTATCAAAGAAATCCTTAATGTATTCCTTTGGCCACGACAAGTAATCCTCTCCATAATTTGTAGAATTACTAATTAATAATAGTCTTTTGTTCATGATTGGAAAATTTATATAAATAACATTAATCCTGAGATGCTGCTAATTTACAAAAAATAAACAACACCGAATTAATATTTTTTACAAGTATAAACAAAATTATTGATATGCAGGCTAAAAAAAAATATCACTTTGCGGCAGCAATCTGAATTGAGCTGTCAGCATCAGGTATAACATCATTTTTCAATAAATACGGTGAAGGAAATGTTTATTATTTAGAACTCTTAATATATGTCTTTTTAAAGAATTTATACCACGATTTACCTTCTGTATATTTCTCGACATTGATTTTTGGGTCAACAACACCTTGGCTCTCTTGATCTGACACAGCCATTTTGTATGCAAGGCGCTCCTGAATTGCACGTGTATCCTTCATGGAATAATGATTGGCTTCAATTGTTTTTAACAACTTCATTGCTGTTTCAAACTCAGCTCTATTATCATATTGCTCTATTGATTTTTCAAATAATGCGAGATTATTTTTCACTGAGAAAAGGTAAAACAGCGGCATAGGCTCAATTTTGGCCCTAACTATTTCATTCTCCGCCGATATCTGTTCCATCTCCTCATAGATATCCAGGAACGATTCGCGATCTTCCGTCATCAGCGCCTGTTGGGCTTTTTTTGCAAGCACCTGGTATCTTGCAGCAGGTTTATATTTTGCTGTAAGTCCCTCGGCCAGTGCCAAATCAAATTCACAATAGGGATTTTGTTTTGAAACATCAAATGACTTATCTAAAATATTTACAGCTCCAATAAAGTCTCCGGAATTTACTGACAAATCCGCCCTATTAATTAAATTATGAAAAACAACATTTTCATTTTCACAATTCCTGACAAAAAGATTACTATTCAGCTCCCATAAGCTTTTCTGCACGTCAGTATCCTTCTCCAGTCCGCATTCTACCTGCATAGCCATACACTCATCATATATTTCCCTTGCCTTAATAAGATAATTATTATCGGCATTATCAATACCTGTTTCGCATTTATCAATAATTACAAGAGCAGCTGCTTCTTTGAAAAGTGGTTCCAATAAAAAATCTCCCTTAAATTCATACTCTTCCTCCAGCTTGCAAGCATTATTAAAATCTTCAAATGCAATGGTATAGCTTCCTGCATCAAGATTAATTTTACCCTTCATTATAAGATAAGAATAGAGGCTACGGTTAACCCCGGTTGTAATATCGTCGACCTCAACTGAAGGCATAATAATGGAAGAGTTGGAATTATACAGCTCCTGCGCTTTCAATATCTCCTCATTAGCTTTATAATATTCACCTTCATCAAAATAAAACCTTGCCTTTTCAACATAACTATTATATAATCCGTTAATAGCCTTGTTTAACCCATGCTTAATTTCATAGTCCTTATTAAAAACAAAAATCGAGGCACTTAGCCTGTGAGCCTGTGCAAAACAGTACTTTGCTTCAAAAAAATCCCCACTTTCATTAAGACTATTCCCTTTGACAACATACAGATTTACCAAATTAATTGTCATTTTTTTCAAATACTTATCTGTAATGATTGTCTCTTTGTGCTGTTTCTGAAATTCACGGGCTTTGTTTATATAATTTTCGGCAAGCTCATAATTGCCTACCTCAATAGCCCTGTCAGTCACCTGAATGTATGATGTATAAATTCCATAATTTACCGTAGCATTAATAATATTATACTCAACAGGCAATGTGGTGCCATTTGTCAATTTGTAAAACCTTTCGGCATTCTTCATAACACCTGTTGCCACATGAAACTTCTCCTCATCCATAAACATCTTAGCCCTATTAAGATAACTCTGAAATATCTGGTCTTTTAATAAAATAACAACCTGTGCCTTTTCATTACAAGCACCTGTTTTATCAATCATCTTTTCAAAGCCACTGAAATAGTCTTCCAACATTTCATTTGTGTATTTTACCAGTCCCAAATTATAATAGATAGATGATTGCCAGTGAGTCACTTCCTGTGACAACTCAAAGTAACGCGAGGTTAAGTCAACATAATCTTTCGCAATTCCGCTAAAACGGCCATCTATTTTAATGAAGTCAATAGAGTCAAGAAGTTGATTGTAAGAATAGTTATACTTTAAGATTTTACGAGCCAGTTCATCCAGTTTTGTGTAATAGCCTGCTTTATCATCCAGCGTAAGGTTAAGTTCCTGTGGGTAATTATAATTTTTAACTGTAGCATACACTCTTTCCACCTCTTTCAGCTTGATATAAAAATCAGGCACCATATATGTGTTCTTAACATCCATCTCATCAAGCTGATTCAACAATCGTTCAGTAACAGCAATCCCGGTATAGTAAATATCAATTGCATGTATTCTACTGAAAAAGACATCTTTATCATTATTGCCAGAATAGAAATCCACATTTTCTACTCTCACCCAATAATTGTCAGGAATCTCATTACCCTCAAAAACAAAATCGAGTTCAAACTCTTTTTCATCATTCTGAGTTACATCTTTAAAATAAAAATCCTCAAGAAACGTGTCACCGGAATATATTGCAATGTTAAGATCGGCATGGTTGGGCATCAGAATATCGGAAATATCAAAATCACGATAATAAACATCGCCGGCACATTTCTCTCCTTTCACCTTTGTCTTTACAAGAAAAGTATTCATTTCAGTTCTTGTAATTGACTGATGAACCGAATAATAATATGTAAAACTGGTACT
>JAUVIX010000343.1 GCA_030592565.1 Chlorobiota bacterium | reverse complement strand
TTGCATTTATAATGTTGCTTCTTAGTTTTACTGACATTCCCTATTATGCCTATCATAATCTGGCGATGGTTGATGCAAAATTAGAGAGTAATCCTGATATCATAGTTATTCCCGGTGGTGCAGGTATGCCAAGCCCTGACGGCCTGATAAGGACATATTACGGAGCTGAGGCTGCAAATGAATTCAAAAATGCGAAAATAATCATTGCACTGCCATACAACAATGGTAGCGATAGTTTGTACCAGCTTAACCTGATGGCAAAAGAGTTGGTATTAAAAGGAGTTGATTCTTTGAGAATTGAATATGAGCCTTTGGGATTTAATACGCGGTCGCAGGCAGTTAATATCGGGCAGAGGCCGGATATTGACAAAGATAAAATGGCGGTTCTTATTGTAACAACCCCGGAACATATGTATAGGACAGTGAAGACATTTCAAAAAGTCGGATTTACCAGGGTCGGTGGGATGCCTGCCTTTGAGAAGCCTGTTGATGAAGATAAACTTGATGATAAAAAAGAGATGAAGGATGTAAACCTCTCTTTCAGATATAATATGTGGAGTTATCTTAATTATGAACTTTTGGTTTTGAGAGAATACGCAGCGATTGTATATTATAAGATTAGGGGGTGGATTTAAGGTTCCATGTTTCGGGTTCCAAGTTCCAGGTTCATTGTTTTGGGTTCCGGGTTTTATGGTTAGGATTTTGAGTTTTCGGCTTAAATATATATATTTGAACCGTCGAAAGTAAATCCAATGCAGTTCGGAAAAGGCTATTTATATCACATTTTTAATCAGGGGAATAACAGGAGGAAAATATTCTTCAGATTAATTGTAATACAGATAATCATAACAATCCGCGTCCTATCCTTTTTTGCAGATGCGCTGACTATGTAGAATGTTCACCACCGAACAAAAACTGTCCGCTATCGTTTTTTCTTTTATCTTTGCAATAGAAAGAATAAATCTCAATCTTTTGAAAGCAAGGCTATTGCTTAAAATAGCATATTTTTTGATCGTTGTTGCATTTTTAGAATAAACGCTTATGATATACAGAATATTTCTTAGTCATCAATGGAAGGAGATGACACGATCGCCTTTCTGGCAGAAAAATATTGCCCTCAATATTCTGCTTGGTTTTTTTGTGTTCATTATGCTTCTTTATCTGCTTGCTCTCGGGCTGTTTATTGATAAAATCCTTATTGAACTTTTCCCGGATAAAGACCCGGTAGTGGTTTTCAATGGCATTATTCTCTATTACTTCGGTTTTGAGTTTTTGGTACGCTTTTTTATGCAGTCGTTGCCCACTCTTAACGTTGAGACTTATCTGCACCTGCCAATCAAAAAATCGGCTATAGTCAACTATGTATCCTTTAAATCAGTTTTTGTTATTGGTAATTATTTGATGTGGCTGGTATTTTTTCCTTTTGCTTTCAAGGTTATTGCTCCAGAGTACTCTAACACTGCCGCATGGTTTTGGGTACTGACAATGATAGTTTTGATTTTTAGCAATAATTTTCTGGCAACATATATTAAACGTCAGCTTGCTAATAAACCATCAATTGTTGGAATATTCGGTCTGATATTAGTTGCTTTTGTCCTGCTTGATTATTTTGGAATAATTTCGGTTACAGCCTTCTCTTCCTATATTTTTGGGCAGCTACTCGAAAATCATATATTAATTGTTTTTTCGCTTGCTATTTTGGCATTTACATATGCGCTGAACTTTTTTTTCCTCAGGTCAAAACTTTATCCTGACGAAATTACTTCGAAAAAGAGGGAGAAGGTCGATTCTCTTTCAAACATAAAATATCTTAAGACGCTAGGGCTGACAGGTCAGTTTATCTCTTTGGACTTGCGCCTGCTTTGGAGACACAAACGTACACGTTCCATAGTTTATATGGCCCCGTTATTTCTTGGGTATGGATTATTTTTTTATCCTAATTCGGCATATCAGAACGATTACGTTTTCTTTATTTTTATAGGGATTTTTATGACAGGTGGAATGATGATGAATTATCTGAATTATTGCTTTAGCTATGAGAGTAACTACTTTGATAATATCCTTGCAAATTACAGGGATTTTGAAGCATACGTGAAATCAAAGTATCTGCTTGCTGCCTTTATTTCAACAGTATGTTATATATTAACAATTCCTTATGTCTTTTTTAATACGGATATTCTCCTGATAAACACAATGACGTGGCTATATAATCTTGGATTTTTGTCGTTTGTTCTTTTTTATTTTGCCACTTTCTCAACAAAGAGGATGGACCTTAGCAGGGGCGCTGTCTTTAATTATCAGGGGCTTGGTGCCACACACTGGCTCTCGATGTTGCCAGCATTCCTTTTGCCAATATTTATTTATGTGCCGTTCAATTGGCTTGGTTATCCCAAAGCCGGGTTACTGATAATAGGTGCTCTCGGGGTTGCGGGATTGCTGTTCCATAAAACTTTGTTAAATATTGTACTAAAGCAGTTTTTAAAACGAAAACATATTATGGCAACGGGATTTAGGGAGTAGAGAACCTGCCTCCACTGTTCTGCTAGTTATCAGAACGGTAGATGTAATGAGTTAATGTCGGGATGTTGTTTGAATAGAATATAAAACGAGCGTGGACGCTCTGACATAAGATTGGGAATGTTGTGATTAAAAGGAAAATAGAACGAGCGTGGACGCTCTAACATGAGATTGGGGATGTTGGAATAAATTATTGTAATTTGATAATAAGTTAAAGAGCATTTTTATGATTGAAGTAAAAGATTTAACAAAAGCATACAGTGGGGAAACAGTTTTGGATGTTTCCGAATTAAAAATACACAAAGGTGAAAGTTTTGGACTTGTTGGAAACAATGGTGCCGGGAAAACCACATTTTTCAGACTTGCCCTTGACCTGATCCGGGCAAATTCAGGAATAGTTTTGTCCAACGGAAAAGATGTCAGGTCAGATAATGAGTGGAAATATTACACAGGTTCGTACCTCGACCAGCGATTTCTTATTGATTTCCTGACTCCGGAAGAATATTTTGAATTTCTGAATAATATTTATGGCCTGACAAAAGGAGACCTTGAGAAGTTTTATGAAGATTTTAAGGACTTTTTTAATGATGAGATTCTTGATAAGAAAAAGTATATACGCGATTTTTCGCAAGGTAATCGACAAAAGGTGGGAATAGCTGCTGCACTGATGGCAAAACCGGAAGTTTTGATTCTGGATGAGCCTTTTAATGGCCTTGACCCATCAACACAAATCCGGCTTAAGAATCTTCTGAATAGATTAAAAAGCGGAAATGAGGTAACAATGCTTATCTCAAGCCACGATTTGAAGCACGTTACAGAAGTTTGCGACCGTATAGCTGTTTTGGAGAAAGGAAAGATAATCCACGACATTAAAACAAGTGAAGGGACTTT
>JAUVIX010000337.1 GCA_030592565.1 Chlorobiota bacterium | reverse complement strand
TTCTGATACTCTTTCAAAGTTGTCGCACCGATAGCACGTAATTCGCCACGTGCAAGAGCAGGTTTTAGGATATTTGCAGCATCCATTGCACCTTCTGAGGCACCTGCGCCAACAAGAGTGTGAATATCATCTATAAATAGAACTATTTCCCCATCAGATTTAATAACCTCTTTAATACCACTTTTCAACCTCTCTTCAAATTCTCCTTTAAACTTTGCACCTGCAATAAGAGATCCCATATCGAGTGAGAAAATGAGTTTCGATTTCAAATTTTCCGGCACATCTCCATTTACAACCCTATGAGCCAGTCCTTCGGCAATAGCCGTTTTACCAACTCCGGGTTCTCCGATAAGGATAGGGTTATTTTTTGTTCGTCTTGATAATATCTGCAATATCCTTCTGATTTCCTCATCCCGGCCTATAACAGGGTCAAGTTTACCTGACCTTGCCAGCTCATTCAGATTTTTTGCAAACCTGTTCAAAGCGTTGTAAGTATCTTCAGCCGATTGACTTGATACGGTAGCCCCCTGACGTAATTCTTTTATGGTTGCCTTGAGTCCCTTTTCGGTGATTCCATTATCCTTTAAGAGTTTGGAAGCAGTATCCTTTCCCGAAAGAATTCCAAGCAGAATATGTTCAATTGATACAAACTGATCGTTGAATTCTTTTAGAAAAGAGGTTGCCTTCTGCAAGGCAGCATTAGCATCAGACGATAGGAATTGCTCGCCACCGCTTACTTTTGGAAGTGAATCAATGATTTTATCAATAGCCTTTGACAGGATAGGAACATTAACATCCAGCTTTTTCAAAAGATAGGGAACAACATTTTCGTCCACGTCGATAATCCCTTTCAGAATATGAATTGGCTCAATTGCCTGATTCTGCTTTTCTGTGGCAATTTGTTGCGCTTTCTGTATAGCCTCCTGTGATTTTATGGTGAAATTATTAAAATTCATATTTATATATTTTAGTTTTTATTCTGTAAAATTACTGTAATGTATTGTCAAAACCCCTGCCATGATTTTAAGAGTTTGCAAATCCCAAATCCCAAAATTCAAATAATTTCTAATTTCCATTGCCAAAAATGCCAAACTGTTTGATTGGTCGGTATTTATGAATGACTTCACTATGCAAATCATTTGCTTTCATTTGTTATAAAAATAACAGGCTAATGAAAAATTGACAGTTATATTTAAAGTTAACTGACAAACTGGCTTGATTTTCAGTGCGATAGGGCATTGTAATTTGTTGTTTTTATGTATATTTTTTATTTGGGCTTAAGCCCACAGTTTTATTATCTGAATTGGCTGGCATAAATGCCACCCTTAATTATTTTCAAACATTCTTTTTTCATTCAATAGCCGTCAAGTTAAGATCGCAAACAGATGATTTGCTATACATAATGCAATTTGATAAAAATATTGAGACCCTCACCTTTTCCGATAGTTATTGGAACTCCCAATGGGAGAGGAAAGGCCTACGCGACAGCTTCTTCCCTCTCCTTGAGGAGAGGGGTAGGGTGAGGTGTAATCTAGCAATTATCAACAAAATAAATCCTTACTTGACGGCTATGCCCCATTACTCCCCTCTGTGGGTTGGATTTTAGCGCAGGCCGAGAGGGGGTGTGCCGGCCAGTGTGTCGGAGGGGGTGTGTTATCCCTGTCTGGAAGCAATTCTCAATCTATAGTTTTTACCTTTTTTAAAACTATTTTTTCACAATATACCTATCTATCAAAATTTTATTCATCTTTGCACGTTGATTTATATAGCTTAATTAAGGTTAATACGATTTAAGGGATATGCTCCAGAGTTTTTTATTTAAGAAGTTTAAATTATTTCTAATAATTGTGATTGCATTGTCTGGCAGTTCACTTGTGTTGGCACAGGATTATACTGATTTGCTGCCAGATACAGTAAGGTCTTGCAAAGTTGACAGTTTGATGCTTAATGCGGACCAGGGCTTTGGCCATTACCTATGGAGCACAGGTGATACAACAGCAAATATCTGGATAAAAAATGACGGCGGATACTGGCTGAATTTCACAAGCGGCGACACCATTAATGTTACCGATACAACCTGGGTTTTTATTCTGAATGCTCAGATTGTGCAAAGTGATACTACTATTTCTTGTGGAGATACAATCACATTAAATGGAGATAACAATATTTTTCAATACATCTGGACACCGGGTAGTGATACTGCTCAATCGGTGACGGTCTATCCCCGTGATACAACAAAATTTTACACCACCATCAGTGATATTGCAAACAGTTATTATTATTGTGTTGATAGTGTAACAATTACAGTGGATCCAATTGTTATATTTGATACAATTATCCAACTTAATATGGGATGCAAAGGTGAGAATAAGACACAAATGAAAGCAGATGTGTCAGGAGGTTATCCACCATATTATTACGACTGGTCAGCAGGCTATACAATTCCCGGACAGCCTTCGGTTGCAATTGGGTTTACTGATGGAAATGAAAGTATTACTGTAACGGACACAATAGGATGTTTTAATATAAAGAATTTTGAGGTTAAGGCTTATCCCTTGCCCGAACTGGAAATACATACCGATCCGGGTGATACAGTCTATTATCAAAAACCTTTCGTCACTTTCTCTTATGAAAATCTGACCTATGATTCACTTGGTGTTGATACTTTTCAGATTACCTCTTTGCAATGGGACTTTGGCGATGAAACTACTGCTATACAGCCGTCGGTAACACATACCTATACCAATGATGGTGACTTTTTAGTTATCTTAAACTTTACCACTTTTTATGGATGTCCCGGGCAGGATTCAATATCAATAAAAGTAAAGCCGGTTAAATTGAAAGTTCCTACAGTGATAACTCCAAATGGTGACGGCTATAACGACTATTTCATAATTGATGAAGATGAAAGTAGTGATGGTGGGGGAGATGCATTCTTCAAGAGCAGTACTCCGGGAGAATACAAATCATTAGATACATATTATCTGAAAACAACTCTTGTTATCTTTAATCAGTGGGGTACAAAGGTTTATGAACAAGATAATTACGAAAACGATTGGATGGCAGATAAACTCAGTGACGGGACATATTATTACCTATTGAAATGCGAAGGGCAATATGACACAGATGTTTACCGGGGAACCTTTATGGTGCTGGGTAGCAGCGTTTCAGAATAAGCAGGAAATTTTTATTGGCAGTTGGTAATCAGCATATTTTAATACTTATAGTACAGACGCACGGCCGTGTGTCTCTCCGTGTCTTCTTTCCCCGAAAATAGCACTTCCAATTCTGACTATTGTACTTCCCTCTTCAATTGCAATTTTATAATCGCCTGACATTCCCATTGAAATCTCTGTAAAATATTTTGATTCCTGAAATTGCGTTTCCTTCAAATCCTCCTTCATTTCCCTGAGATATCTGAATTCATTCCTGACTACAGAAACATCTTTAGTATTGGTGGCCATACCCATAACACCGCAAATTCTAATATTTTCCATTTTTTTATATTCCTCAGAAGAGAGCATTTCAACAGACTCTTCCATATTAAGCCCAAATTTTGTCTCTTCAGTTGCAATGTGAAACTGTAGCAGGCAATTCACCACCCTGTTGATTTTTGCAGCCTGTTTATTAACCTCACGAAGCAGC
>JAUVIX010000281.1 GCA_030592565.1 Chlorobiota bacterium | reverse complement strand
CCAGATATTGCTTGCTCCGAAATCCATCATAGTATTCCAATAGCCATCACTATCTGTTGGTATGTACATATTGAAAGAAATTTTGTAAGCCCCACTTGTGAAGTAAGAACCTTCTGCAGCAAATTTCTTTACCAAGTCATTATCAGTTACGATATTAACCGAATTAGGAGAGGATTGTGCCTGAGCAGATGACACCAAAGGGTCTTGCCCAGCTCCTCCGTCCCAGGTTTGCCAATCAGTTGAATTCTGACTAACCAACCCAGTCCCGGCAGTGTAAGAATCAAAGTCATCCGAAAAAACCGTCGTTTGACTAAACACAAAACTGCCAAGTGCGATAAACGCAATTAGTAACAGTAATTTTCTCTTTTTCATAAAATTTTAATTTAAGTTAGTAAATAATTAATTGAACAATATTTGTATTTTGCATTTAAATACTATATATAACATATACCTCCGGCAACTATATTTGAGCTGCGGAAGATTTCTTTTAACTATCTAATTATTACTATCATACTATACTTTTTCAACTTAAAAAGCATCTGCTGGTCTTATTCTCGAACGGCAAATATAGTGATAATTTTTAAAAGTCAAGGAAAAAATGAAAAATATTTTTATGATTTAATGGTTTAATTATTTAATGGTTTAATTATTTAATGGTTTAATGGAGGAATGGTTCAATGGTTCAATGATATAATGATGGAATGATGGAATGTTGAGCGAAGCGAAATCCCGCCATTGCGGGGATATAATGATATAATGGTGGAATGATGGAATATGGCAGATTTATAATAATGTGTGGGGGGATTTTCCCCTTTAGGGGATTTAGGGGTGCGGGGGAATGGCTCAATGGTGTAATGTTGTGCGAAGCGCCCGCCCGAACGAAAAGGATTTCATTCTTTCGGGCGAGGAAATCCCGCCATTGCGCATTGGCGTTAACCTAACAGAGTTTTTAATTGATTTATAGCGAATCAACAAATATTAAACAATTGCATTTTGACTCACCCCCTTCCCCTCTCTAACTTCGTTAAAGAGGGGTGATACAGAGTACAAAATAAAAAGGAGAAGTGAAAAATTAAAAAATGTGTTTTTATTTCTTATAAGTGTAATTCCCCTTCTTTGTCTTTGGCAGAGAGGGGTTAGGGGGTGAGTCAATATAGTTTGTATTTCTCTTATGTTGATGCTAAAGCGAAGATTCAGGGATGGAATGGTGGAATGATGCCCAGGGAAGTTTAAGCAGCTTAACCCGCAGGGTCTCAATCGCACCATCCAAAGCTGACCCTACGGGTTTTAGAGGTGGTAAACCATTCGGGTGGAGGTAGGCTTTGTGAGGTGGGTCTCCCGAATTGCCGGTGCGCAGTGGTCAGACGAAAGCAGACCACAACAGATCATTGGGAGGTGGTGCAGTGAAGGACATTTTTTCTTTTTTTACAGGATGAATAAATTCAACTACGCGGGCATGGAGATGGATAGAGGCATTTTTGTTGGTCCTGGGATAGCCGTATTTTATATCTCCTTTGATGTGACAACCGATAAAAGCAAGCTGAGCTCGTATCTGATGATGACGGCCTGTCAGTAACTCTATCTCCAACAGATGATATTTGTCGCTGCTTGCAATATGCTTGTATCTCAATTCGGCTCTTTTTGAATCTTTGCGCTCCTTAACTGAAGCAAAAGATTTGTTCTTTTTTGTGTCCCTATATATATAATGTATAAGATGACCGGTTTCTTCGGGTGGCAGCTCCTTAACAACACCCCAATAAATTTTCCTGATAGTACGGTCTTTCAGCATTTGATTGAGGCGGGCCAGAGCCTTACTTGTGCGGGCAAAGATTATCAAACCGCTTACCGGCCTGTCGAGACGATGGACAACACCAAGAAAGACATCTCCGGGTTTATTGTATCTCTTCTTTATATATTTTTTGACCTTTTCACTTAACGGCTCATCTCCTGTTTTGTCGCCCTGCACAATCTGGGAAGGCAGCTTGTTGACTATGATGATGTGGTTGTCTTCGTATATTATCTGGTTTTTCAAATCATAACTCATTAGATAATTTGAGTGCCATTTTAATTAACTTTGGATTAAACCAAGTTCCCTTTTCAGAAAGTTCTGTTAGCAATCCGTTAATTGAGTTAATTAATCCCATTTCTTTTGATTTCAATAATATACCTATTGTCCCTGTCATATTCAATCCAAGTTGTTTTGCATATCGCCGACCAAGAATTTCATCCAAAATTACTAAATCTGCATTCATTTCCTTTGCTAAAATAAGAACTTCAGCTTCCCCCGCATCCAAATCAATAAAAAAGTCTAAAGAAGCAGGATTTTTTAAATATTCAATTTTTATCCAATCAGTATGCATCAAATTTTGATAATAGGGTTTTTGTTTCCCATTCTCAATTTCCCGGAATACAGCATGTGGAACAATGATCTGTTTATACAGCTCTCTCAAAAGATATAACTTATTAATTTTTAGCAATGAAAGGATTGGAGTAGTATCGGTAATTACCTTAGGCATTTGATAAGTCATTTACTAATTCATCTTCAGTACCATTATAAAAATATGACACATTATATTTATTCAATAGTTCCAAAAAATCTATCCTGTTTATGTTTAATAGTTTTGCAGCAAGTCCGGAGGAAATCTTTCCCAATTCATATAGTTTTACTATTGATATTGTCTTCATTTCATTAACAAATTCCTCATTTCCCATTTTCAATGAAAATGCCAAAGACTCCGGGTATTGTATTGATATTTGCTGCTTCATCTTACTATATTTTAATCACAAAGATAATACATTTTTAAATAGTGCTTCTTAGAGCTACTAAATAATAAAATCTAATCTCCGGTAAGTTTCTGAAAGACAGATTCGAGGCTTTGTTCTGTTTTTTGCATCGAAAGGACAGTCAAATCATTGCTGACAGCGAATTTAAAAATATCTTCACGAATATCTTTTTCGAGGCTTGACTCCAACTCATAGATATTCTCACTGATATTTCTGACATTCTTAACTTCTGTAATTTTAAGAAGCAATTCAGAATTAACAGGTTTGTTAAATTCAACTTTAATAATGTTTACAATTGTATTTCTGCCTATCAGATTTCCGGTTGTGTCGTCAGCAACAATTATCCCTTTATCAATAATAATTGCCCTGTCGCAAACAGCTTCAACCTCCTGCATAATATGAGTTGAAAGCATAACTGTTTTTTCCCTGCCTATCTCCTTTATCAGATTCCTTATGTCTAGCAATTGGTTGGGATCAAGTCCGGAAGTAGGTTCATCAAGGATCAGAACATCAGGATTGTGAATCATAGCCTGTGCCAGTCCTACCCTCTGCCTGTATCCTTTTGATAAAGCACCGATCTTCTTTTTCTGTTCCGGTCCAAGCCCGGTAATCTCAATCATTTCCTTAACACGCTGCATTTTGTTTTTGATACCGTAAACTCCGGCAGTGTATTCAAGATACTCCTTAATATACATATCAAAATAGAGCGGATTATTTTCAGGCAGATATCCGACCCTCTGCCTAACCTCAAGCGATTGCTCATAAATATCAAAATTGTTGACATAGACCTCCCCTGATGATGGAGGGAGAAAACAGGTTATAATCTTCATCATTGTTGATTTTCCAGCACCATTAGGGCCAAGCAAACCTACCACCTCCCCGGCATCAATCGTAAAGGAAACATTATCGAGAACTTTTTGCTTCCCGTAAAGTTTTGTAATATTTTTTACTATTATAGACATACTGTTGAAAACTAAAAATCCAAAATCTAAAAAATCCCTTACTCCACCATCCCTTTGCTTAGTCAACAGGTGACTTGTCAGCGCTAATGCCGGCCCTTAGTCACCGGTTGACCTCTCCCTTTGGCAAATAAATGTTACAAGCATCCACGCTTGTCATTTATGATTTAATCCTTTTGCTTCACTATAATTTCGTCTTCCCAAAAACCTGCAAGGCACACCAGCCGCACTGACTAACTCATAACCCTTAACGCATAACCCTTAACGCATAACCCATAACTTTACAGATTCTTCCCGTGGCAATGTTTATATTTCTTACCACTTCCGCAAGGGCAGGGGTCATTTCTGCCAACCTTTTTTTCCTTTTTAATCGGTTGTGTTTTCTGATCGTGCTGTGTATCGCTGTGAGCCTGTGACAATAAGTCGGAACGCCCTTCTTTAAGTTTCGACATATCAGTCGTCCTTCGTGGAATCTGAGCCTCTTGCAGCTTAGCTTCTCTGCCAGGCAAATGACATTTTACTAAAAATGCATCAATCTCCTTGTTGATCTTTTGAATCATCGTTTTAAAAAGTTCAAATGATTCAAATTTATAAATCAACAGCGGGTCTTTCTGCTCATAGGTTGCAGCCTGAACCGATTGTTTCAGGTCGTCAAGTTCGCGAAGATGTTCTTTCCAGGCATTATCAATATGGCTAAGTGTAACACCTTTTTCAATTGCAAGAAGAACTTCCTGCCCATCATTTTCAAAAGCTTTCTTGAGATTTGCAATAACCTGCATCTCTTTTTTACCATCGGTTATAGGTATAGCGATATTTTCATATTGAGAGTTGTTTTCAAAAACATCCCTGATAACTGGCATTGCATTTTCGCGAATCCTTTCATTCTTCAGCTTATAGGCCTTATAGATAGTTTCAAAAAGCTGCTCAGAAATATCCTCTGTTTTCTTCGATAAGAAATCATCTCCGGAATATGGGCTTTCCACTGCAAATATTGTAAGAAGCTCCCGTTTGAACTCTTCATAATCTCTGTTATCCTGATGCTCAATGACAATTTGCTCAATTGCATCATACATCATATTTGAGATATCTATTGCAAGTCGTTCACCGAACAATGCGTGATGTCGTTTTTTATAAATCACCTCACGCTGGGCATTCATCACATCGTCATATTCAAGCAGACGTTTACGAATTCCGAAGTTATTTTCTTCAACCTTTTTCTGAGCTCTTTCAATGGATTTAGTAATCATTGAATGTTGAATCACTTCTCCCTCCTTGATACCCATACGATCCATTATCTTTGCAATCCTATCGGAGCCAAACATTCGCATCAGGTCATCTTCAAGACTGACAAAAAACTGTGAGCTACCGGGGTCTCCCTGACGACCTGCACGACCACGCAACTGACGGTCAACACGCCTTGACTCATGACGCT
>JAUVIX010000311.1 GCA_030592565.1 Chlorobiota bacterium | reverse complement strand
CCTTGCTTGATAAACTCCCAGTTTGATCCGTCATAAACACTAAATGACCCGGTGTGTGTTCCGAACCAAATTTTCCCACTGCTTTCTTCGGCCATTGCCCAGACAAAATTTCTGGCCAATCCATCATTTTTATTAAAACTTTCCCAATTTTTTCCGTCAAAAACCGAAACACCGGTTTTTGTTGCAAACCAGATATTCCCATTTATATCTTCCATAATATCAAGCACCCAGTTATTGATCAACCCATTCTTCTTAGAATAGGTTTTCCAATTTTGTCCATCATAAACACTTACACCTTTCTTGGTCCCTACCCAAATGTTTCCTTTTGAATCTGGTTCAACGGCATAAATTCTGTTATTAACCAGACCCTCCTTTTTCTTAATGTTCGACCAGTTTTCACCATCATACAAGGCAAGGCCTTTATATGTCCCTACCCAAATATTTCCATCTCTGTCTTGGTTTATATCCATCACTGTATTGTGGGGCAATCCGCTCGACTTTGTTTTTATGTCCCATTGTTCTCCCCTGATAATGTTTAATCCTTTTCGGGTTCCGACCCAGATATTTCCATTATTGTCCTGAAAAAGTTTCAGCACTACATTATTTGCGAGCATGCTGTTTGTGGTTTTTTTGTATATCCAATCCGTTTGGCCCCGGAGAGCAGGCATAGAAAATGAAATGCAGATAAATGCAATAACAGTTTTGAGCAAGAGTCCTTTTTTCATAGATATTTGTTTTTTGGATTTGTAAATATTAAAATGCGTACCTGTATCCAATAGAAATTTTGATCTTTCCGCCACCATCATGTTCGTCCCAAAGCCCGGAAGAAACGATGTACATCAAGTCAAGATCAAAACCATGTTTTTCCCAGAGAAAGAGCTGACCGATGCCGGCTGTTACTCCGGAATATTTCTTATTATCAGGATGATTAAAATCTTCGGCATAGATGCCGTTTACGCCATAGTAGATAGATGCCCTGGGCCTCCAGACAGGACCCGGTTTCCTGAAGTATCCCTTCAAACCAATATTATATCCAATTCCGGCAAAAATAGTGGTGCCTATTCCTCCTGTTATTGATAAATACGGAATCACATTAAACTCGAGATTGATGCCGAATGTACCATAGGGAGCCCCCAACCCGATTCCAAATGTTCCCAGTTTACCAAATGGTACATCTTCGATATTTGTTATGCTGGTTCGTACAACTTTCCGTGTGTTTCCGTTTTTGTCCAGAATGGTTATTTCATCTCCGTCAATTGATAATATTTTGGCCTGTACAGGTTCGCCTTCATTGAAACTTATGAGAAACAAACGGTTAGTACCTGCTATAATACTTCCCTGGTATGAATTTGCAGCCTCTTGTGAAAACAGCCCCAGGCATATAATTATAAAGAGCATCGTCATTACAACTTTTGCATCTGGCTTTTTCAATTTTTAGTTATTTAAATGTTTAGAAATTCAAATCATAAAAGTATTAGATTATTTATTGCCATTCAATCCCCCAATTAGGGTATCTTTTACACCAGCCCGGTCTCCTTCGCAAAACAGGACAACAGGGCAATATTGGACAGATTTAATTTCCTTTTGATATTCTTTCGGTGTTGGTTTACCGTATCAGGTTGTATGTTAAGCATCTTGCCTATTCGTGTATATGAATTTCCCCTGGCAATCAATTTTAGAACCTGAATTTCCCGTTTTGTCAGTTGACTTAGAGAAGATTGGTTTTGAAACCTTTTAATGTCCACGAGAAACGCTTCAATTTGATCTGTGGTGATAAGGTTGCGGGTTATGTCTAACATAATCCCAGAAAGCAAACGGGGTTTTGAGGAGGGAAAAGACTTGTACCTGGTAATTGTTGTATATACCCACAGCCAATGCCCCAGGTTGTGTTTGATCCGGTATATACCCGACCATACTTTGCCTTTTTCAGAAAGAAAATAATTCAATCTGTCTGATGCAATATTTTTGTCAATAGGATGAAATAAAGATGATGTAAACTCCAGCTTGTGAATTGAAACAGTATCAGTTTTATATCCAAAAAGGGTTTCTGTTTTATTATTTGACCAAACCTCTCTGTGGGCATCTAAGTCATAGATATAAAAAACAACATCGACATTTTTTGAAATGTCATGGAACAGCTCTTTACCTGGTTTAAAAGATGACCGAACAGCCTTCCCCATAAGTTTAAATAACTGTTTTATCCGAAATTTTATAACTTGCCGCGTATATTAATTTTAGATGTATATTGAACCTGTTTTTGGAAATATTTATGCAATAAATATCTTTGACAAATAAACTATTAACCTATTTATGGGGTTTTTTGATAATAATGATGTTATTTTTTCTGATCCTGAGGACTTTGGAGAAGAACTCGGGAAACTGATCGAGAGAATCGTACATTATAAATTGATCTCAACCGGAATGTTTAGGTATGAAGAAAAGGATGAACTTGTTCAGCAGGTAATTGAAAAGTTTTTGATAAGATTATCTGCAATCAGGAGTCATTATAGAAAAGAGGCCAGGCTTACAACTTATCTAACCGTTATTATTACAAATTTTTGTTATCAGATCTTCAGGGAACATAAGAGAGAGTCATTTGTTGCAACTGTTCCTGTTGATAAGGTTTTGATTAACTGGTATTCCGGGAAAAACAAAAATTTTGTCACAATGAATGATGGCGAGTACAAACTGTATCTGCAAGATGTTATTCAAAGACTTGACGTCTCATTATCCTTTTATGGGAAACAGAAAGAAAGGGTTATTTTATTATTTAAGTTGTTGTATGGACTGCCTGTGATTACAAGCGAACTTAAACTTTTGTGCCTTCAAAAAAGTGATTATAGTGTGCTTTCTGACAGGATCAGCCAAAACACTTTAAAAGAAAAGACCCTTTCTGAACGGTATGAACTGATCAATGATATTGTGAATTATTGTGAGGGAAAACATAATCGACCTGACGCAATTCGAAAAGAGTTATATAAATATCAAACCGAGATCGTCCGGTCTATCAACGGAGATCCTGAGGTGTATGATTTTAATAGGGAAACTTTTAGGTTATTGTTTGAAAAATATTGTGATCATTTTTCCAAAAACATATCTGATAACAATCTATAATAAAGAGGAATAATTTAATGCCGGAAGATCTCAAATATTATTTTATTGAAAATGGACACCTTACAGAGGAGGGTGTTGCTTTATATGTTGATAAATTTAGAGAGAGTAAATTATCATCATTGCCAGATCATATCATACTGCATGTTGAGTCATGTCAGCAATGCAAAACTCAAATCCTTGAAATAAACTCATTGTTGCAAAAAACGCAAAAGGGAGAATTTGATATTAGACGGAAAGCAAAAAAGAAACATCTATGGACCTACATCTCGATTGCTGCTTCGATTTTACTTCTTATTGCTGTTGCTGCTTTTTTATTTATTGATACGAAAAAAGCCCCCGATCCGGAGAAGCTTTTTGCACAATATTTTACACCTTATCCTGATGTAATTACAACTAAAAACAGCAATATTAATTCCCGGGAAAAGTTTCTTCTTTCAGGACTTACCTATTATTCATCAGGCAATATGGATAGCGCACTCTTATACTTTCAGGCTGTTGATAAGGTCCATCCGGATTACTCCTATGCTAAGTTTTATGAAGGAATCAGTTTGCTATCATTGAATATGAATATCGAAAGATCTATCCAATCATTTGAAATAGCTTCAGTAAATGAACAATTAGAGGATCAATGCAGCTGGTATTTAGCATTGGCCTTTATAAAGTTGAAAGATCCCCCAAAAGCGGAAGACTATTTGAGTAAGTTATGCGGATCAGAATCATCGTATAAAGAAAAAGCGACAAAGTTGCTAAAACAATTAGATTAGTTTTCCAACCCTTGGCATGATGATACGGCAACCCTCTTAAAAATTCAGGTTAAGTTAGCGCAGTACAATAATTTTTTTAACAGTTTTATTCCCATTAGCATCCATAACAGCAAAATAGGACCCGGTGCCTGCTTGCTGGCCTTGTCTGTTTGTTCCATCCCACATGATGGTATGTTTTCCCTGAGAAAGGAGTTGATTTTCCAGGGTTTTTATTTTCTTCCCAAAAAGGTCATAAATTGTCAGGGTGATAGTTGATCTGTTTTTGAGGGTAAATGTAAAGGTTGTTTCTGATTGAAAAGGATTCGGATAGCAGCTAAATTCTTGAATATTTTCACCAATTTGATCTTTAATCCCTTCTGTAAAAAACATACTAAAAGAGGCGGGTGTTATAGAGCTTGCTGAATCTGTTCCCGACCAAACGGTATATTTAATATAACATTCATCGGAAAACACATACGGAATTTCCCATTGATATCTTCCATTGTTGGGCAGGTT
>JAUVIX010000128.1 GCA_030592565.1 Chlorobiota bacterium | reverse complement strand
TTTGAAATGGCACATGCCCTTCTTGGGTATGATGGTTCCTGCCGTTTTGTTCATGGACATTCATACGGGTTTTCAGTAACCGTTAAAGGAGAGCCGGTTGACGACATTAGTAATCCAAAACTTGGAATGGTGATAGACTTTGGGGATCTGAAAAAAATTATCAGAGAAACCATTGTTAATAAGTTTGATCATGCGCTTGTTCTGAACAGTAAAACTCCGCATGATTTGTTAAAGGGTTCAAATGAAATGTTCGATAAAATGATTTTTGTAGATTATCAACCAACGAGTGAGAATCTGGTTGTTGATTTTGCCGAAAGGATCAGAGAGAGATTGCCGGATGGGGTTCGTTTGCATAGTCTGAAGTTACGAGAGACTGCAACGTCGTATGCAGAGTGGTTTGCTGGTGAGAATCTATGATAATTTATTAAAGACTTCAGCTATTACATCATTATAGATACTTCCAAAGTTAATTATGCACCAGGCCTCAAGAAGAATCACCTCATCACGTTTAAGCCATTTGACTGATTTCATTAATTCTTTTTTAAACAGATATTTATTAAAACTAACCTTTTGCAGGATTGTCTTTGTGTATTTCAGCATAATATGTACTTTTTAAATCAATTTGGTGTTTATATATAAAACCAATTTACATTTGTAACGTAGAAAAATTAAAAAACTTGTTTTAGAATGTAAAATTTAACAAATAATTAACCAATTTTAAAAGAATTTAACATATTTGCTTGTGCAAAATGTGATGGAATTTAGAAGTGTGTATAAATTAGGTTTTACTCACTTTTTAATGTTAAAAAATTGCTATAATTCTATGTTTTTAACAAAATAAATCCTTTATCTTTGGCGCGATTTTATAAATCATAAACTATGACTACCAAAATGAAAAGTGTAGTAGATTTGGAAAATGTAGTAGTACGGTTTGCTGGCGATTCCGGTGATGGGATGCAACTTACAGGTGCACTATTTTCAGATGCTGCCGCAGTAGCGGGAAACGATTTTGCAACATTTCCTGATTATCCTTCTGAGATAAGAGCCCCACAGGGCACAGTAGCAGGAGTCTCAGGTTTTCAAATCCACTTCGGTCAGAAGAATATTTACACCTCTGGTGACCTTGCAGATGTTCTGGTCGCTATGAACCCTGCCCCGTTAAAGAAGAATCTTGAGTGGGTAAAGCCAGGTGGGACTATCATTGTTGATACAGATACATTCACCGAAAAGGCTTTGATTAAAGCAGGATATGAAACCAATCCGTTAACCGATGGAAGCCTAAACGACTATAATCTCATTAAGGCTCCTATCAGTACTTTAACAAAAAATGCTGCTGCTGAGTTGGGTCTTGATAATAAGATGGTATTAAAGAGCAGGAATATGTTTGCCCTTGGGGTAATGTTCTTTATTTTTCATCGTGACTTTAAGTCGGCTGACGAGTATTTTGAAAATAAATTTAAAGCCAATCCGCTTGTGGTTAAATCGAACAAGATGGTTATGCGTGCCGGTTATAATTATGCCGACACCATTGAAGCTTTGAACAGGGTTACATATAATGTTGAGCCGGCATCCTTAAAAAAGGGCAAATACCGGAATATAACCGGTAATCTTGCAACAGCTTGGGGATTACTTGCTGCTTCTGAGAAGTCGGGAAGACCACTATTTCTTGGTTCATACCCAATAACTCCGGCTACAGATATATTGCAGGAGCTGGCAAAGCATAAATCTCTTGGTGCTAAGGCTTTTCAAGCTGAAGATGAGATTGCAGGAGTTGTTTCTTCTATAGGAGCGAGTTTTGCAGGATCAATGGCTGTTACTACAACATCAGGACCTGGGTTATCACTAAAAAGTGAAGCTATCGGCCTTGCTGTTATGACAGAATTGCCATTAGTTATTGTCGATGTTCAGCGCGGGGGCCCTTCAACAGGATTGCCAACAAAGTCGGAACAGTCCGACCTGATGCAGGCAATGTATGGACGAAACGGTGAGGCTCCTCTTATTATTTTGGCTGCTTCAACCTCTTCAGACTGTTTCTTTTTTGCCTTTGAGGCAGCGCGGTTTGCAATGGAGCATATGACTCCTGTTATTCTGTTAACCGACAGTTATCTTGCAAATGGTTCTGAGGTTTTCAAAATTCCGGACATGAAAGATTTGCCGAAAATTAAACCTCCTTTGGCTAAACCAAATGACCCTGAATATCAGCCATACAAAAGAGATCCGGAGAAACTTAATCGTTTATGGGCTGTCCCCGGAACAGATGGTTTGCGCCATCGAATTGGTGGCCTTGAGAAAGAAGATGGATCAGGGAACGTTTCTCATGACCCTATGAATCACCAAATTATGTCGGAGTATAGAGCCGAGAAAGTTAATAGAGTGGCTAATTATATTCCTGATCAGGAAATAATTGGAGATAAAGAAGGAGATTTACTCATTGTTAGCTGGGGTGGAACATACGGTAATATGTTAGAGGCTGTTAATGCTTTGCAAGAGGAGGGAAAGAGAGTCAGTCTTGCACATTTTAACTACATTAATCCATTACCAAAGAATACAAAAGAAATTTTTAAAAACTTCAAAAAGATTATCGTACCGGAACTTAACCTTGGACAATTTGTAATGATACTGAGAATGCATTTTCCAGAATTCAGGTTTGAGCAATACAATAAAATTCAAGGGTTGCCATTTATGGTGAAAGAACTTGTCGATAGATTTAACCAACTTCTAGAGGAGGATTAGTTATGGCAAACGAAGTATATGTAAAAGAATTAGAACTGACTAAAGCAGATTTTGTTAGTGATCAAATGGTAAAGTGGTGTCCGGGTTGTGGAGACCATGCTATTCTTGCTTCTTTTCTGAAGGCATTGCCTCAGTTGGGACATAAAAAGGAAGATATTGTTGTTGTTTCCGGAATAGGATGTTCTTCCAGATTTCCATATTATGTAAAAACATATGGTTTTCATGGAATCCATGGGCGTGCAGCAGCTTTGGCCTCAGGTATAAAAATTACAAATCCCAAACTTAATGTCTGGATGGTGACTGGTGATGGTGATTCCCTTGCTATTGGAGGAAATCATTTTATTCATGTCCTCCGAAGAAATATCGACATAAATATTATGTTGTTTAACAACAGAATTTATGGGCTGACCAAAGGACAATATTCTCCAACAACTCCTTTAGGACAAGTAACTAAAACATCACCTCAGGGAACAATTGAACATCCATTTAATCCGGGTGAACTTGCTATTGGTGCCCAGGGTACATTTTTTGCCAGGGTAACAGATACTAATCCTAAGTTGATGACTGAAATTATAGTCGAAGCTTCAAAACATAAAGGTACATCCTTAATTGAGTTTCTGCAAAACTGTGTGATCTTTAATAATAAAACCTTTCAGGATATAACATCCCGTGAGGCAAAATTTGAAAATCAGATTTATCTTAAAGCAGGAGAATCAATGATTTTTGGTAAAGAAAGCGATAAAGGAATTATTTTGGATGGAACTAAATTAAAGGTGGTTAAACTTGGTGAAGGAGTAACCGAAAAAAACCTTCTGATTCACAACCCGCATGAGTCAGATCCGGGTATTCATATTATGCTTGCAAAAATGGCTCCCCCTGAATTCCCTGCAGCCATTGGCGTTATCAGGTCAGTTGATAATTTGTCTTATGATGAGCAGGTTGAGGCAATTATAGAACACGAAAAAGAGGTTAGCCCTATTCATACAGTTACCGATTTATTGAATAGTGGAAAAACCTGGGATATTTAACAATTCCCCCTCAGGTTAAAAAGTTGGGGATTATTAATAAAATCCTATTTATTTGATGTTATTATGAACTACATTTTATCTAATCTGGTTTTGTCACAATTTTTGCTTCCGATGTCCGTCAGGAGTTGCAATTTCAGGATTCAAAAATAGCGCCAAAACCGTCTTTGTTCTTCGTAATTCACCCCGCATTTCGCTTCGCTCATACTGGGCTACCAACAATAAAACCCTACGGGATTCTTTAGAATCATTACCTTATATGTCTTATATATTGGTCATATATATTATGTTATTAAATTGACCCATATTTTGCCTCAATTTGAATCAAATTATTTCGCCTTGCAAAGGTCTCGCTGGGAGCAAAAAAAAACTTCACCAAATCTTGATGAAGTTTTTTAATTAGTTCTTTTAACGGTTAAAGCTTCTTTTTGGCATCATAAACCTTTTTGCCGCCATAAATACCACCCAAGGCAAGCATAATAATTAATCCTCCGCCAATAGGAGCACCTCCACCAACTGGCAAGTCTCCACCACCGGGGCCTCCACTGCCTGGATCTGGCGGAACATCAGCAAATACATTATTCATACTTAGGGAGATAGCAAAAACAAATGCTAAGACTATAATACTTCTGATAATTTTTTTCATCTCAATGGTTTTGTTTATCAATAATAAATAAAACTTCTATTTTTTCAATTTTAAGAGTATTTTCTTGAATCTAACTGGCAAAAGTATACAACTTTTCATCTAATTGCAAATTATTTTACAAAAATAATTCATAAAAAAATAGCGAAAATCTATAACTCCAACAAAAACAGAGAGTTGTTAAAACATATTCCTCTGCTTAATACTGAATAAATTTTTACTAAAATAGAGTTATACTCTATCTGTTTGAAAATTTATATGTCAATCCGACTCCAAGAACCTGCCTGAATTGGGTCCTGGGTCCGGTAGTTCCATCACTGAGTAAAATTGGTGTGTCATCATCATAAACAACCTGCCATCCTAAATTAGCAGCCAGCCAACTGTTAATAGTAAAATCAAACATATTATCCCAGTTAACATCAATATTTTGGGGATTTACAATATAGTCTGAAAATAACTCCAGCTTTGTAGTAAATGTAATCCCTTTCGTAAGTTGTTTAGAAAAAAGAAATCTGAAATATGCACCAAACTCATATTTATGCGTCTCGCCATGTACTAAATAGCCATTTTTATCAACATAAGCAGGCTCAACACCAAAGGATCCTGCATCTGCTAAGTCCTGATCATTAACAATAATCCATCTTGCCGTTATTGGAGAAAGATAAAATGACATAAAATCATAAGGCCTGTATTCCATACCAAGACCAATTGAAGTATAAGCAGGTGCTAAAAAGTTTGAGATTTTAATTTTTGTTGAATCAGAACCGTCAGGATAATCATATCCCGGACCAAATTGCGATTTAAAGTTAAAAAGTGCCCCATAATACCACTTGCTGGTTTCGCTTGTTCTAACTCCATAGGAAGTTGAAAAATCAATTTTATCTTCATTTTTCCTAAACTCAAAGTCTCCTGTTTTTGTTTGCCCGTAAGCCAGATTAAGGAAAGTTTCCCATTTTACTCTACCCTTTATATAACCTGCATAAAAGTTAAAATAGCCGTTAAACGTTAATGAGTTTTCACCACCAGCCGACCAGTTGGTAAATGAAGCCTGCGACATTAAAAGAGATATGTCGCTTGATATCTTCCACGATGTGTCAGCCTCCTGTGCTTTTAATCCAATAGTCCCAAAAACAATTAATATAATTAATGTAATCTTCCTCATTTCTGTAAATTTTGTTTGTTTATATTTGATTTATTTTTCTGTAAAAAGGTGAACATCCGTTTGTGGGAATGGGATCGAGATACCTTCCTTATCAAATGCTTTCTTAACATTTTCAATTGTGTCGAAATGAACTCCCCAATAATCAGCCCCATCAGCCCAGACTCTGACAGTAAAATTAACCGAACTATCACCAAGCTCACCTACTGCAATAAAAGGTTCCGGGTCTTTATGAATCCTTGTGTCGCTTGCTAAAATTCTTTCAAGTACTGATTTAGCCTTATCAATATCATCACTATAACCGATTCCGAATGAAAAATCAACACGGCGGGTAGGCTAGGTAGAGAAGTTTGTCATTGGCCCGGTTGAGAGTCCGCCATTGGGGATAATAATAGTTTTGTTATCAGGTGTTTTAAGTATTGTGTTGAAAATCTGTATCTCGCTAACAGTTCCCATAAAACCCTGTGCTTCAATGAAGTCACCAACTTTAAAAGGCTTGAAAATAAGAAGCATAACTCCACCGGCGAAATTCTGCAAAGTGCCTGAAAGAGCTAATCCAACTGCAAGGCCGGCAGCACCAAGAATAGCAATAAAAGAGGTCATTTCAATACCCATCATACCCATAACACTAATAATGAGCATAATCTTAAGCAGTACTGAGGCCATTGATTTTAAAAATGGTTGTAATGATGGATCTGTGTTTTTCTTTTCCATCATTTTTGAAAGAGAGTTAACAATAATTTTAATTACCCAAAGGCCGATTATTAGTACAACCAATGCGATTAAAATCGTAACACCTTTTGTGACGGCAAGGTCGTAAAGCCAGTTTGAAATTTTTTCAATGTCAAAGTTTTCCATAGTAGTATGTTTAATTAATTAATTATGTAAAATTTATGTTTAGATTAATTCGGCTGCAAATATATATCTTTTTTATTGTATTTCGAAACTTTAATAGTGGAATAATGGTTGCCAAAAAACATAGTATCTTTGCAGTATGTTGAACGACTTGTTTCAGTATATAGAAGATGAAAAGCTTTTCATTTCCGATGAAAAGCTTTTATTGACAGTTAGCGGAGGTCTTGATTCAATGGTTATGACAGAACTTTTCAGGCTGGCAGGATATAATTTTGCTGTTGCTCATTGCAATTTTAATTTAAGGGGGAATGAATCGGATGGTGATGAAGAGTTTGTGAATGATTATTGCAATAAACATAAGATACAATACTTTGTAAAGCATTTTGACACAAAAAAAATTGCATCTGAAAAAGGTATTTCCATCCAGATGGCTGCCCGTGAGCTGAGATATGAGTGGTTTGATTATTTGTGCGATACGGAAGGATTCAACTATTATGCTACGGCCCATCATAAGGATGATCAGATAGAGACCTTTTTCATTAACCTTTTGCGCGGAACAGGTATCGCAGGCCTGCACGGGATTTTGTCCAGACAGGGAAGAGTTATCAGGCCTTTGTTGTTTACAGGACGCGATGATATTGAAGAATACGCGCAAAAGAATAATCTGAGTTTTAGGGAAGATAGCTCCAATAACGAGGTTAAATATTTAAGAAATAGCATTAGACACAGGCTGTTGCCAGTTTTGAAGGAGATAAATCCGGGATACCAAGATATGCTTACAGGGAATATTGAAAGATTTAGGGAGACAGAGAAAGTTTACAGAAGAGAGATAGACAGAATGAAAGGGGAGCTTGTAATTTCGGAAAATGATTTGATAAGGATTTCAATTCCAAAGTTGTTGAAGACTGAAAACCAGAAAATCTTTCTGTTTGAAATTCTTTCAGAATATAGTTTTAATTTCTCTCAGGTTGAAGATGTTATCAATTCAATTGATGCAATTTCCGGCAAAACTTTTTTTTCGAAAACTCATACTCTTATTAAAGACCGAAACGAGTTTATTATTGCTAAGTTGGAGAGTGAAAATGAAGAGAATGTAAAAATTTATTCCGACACATCTTATTTAATAAATCCAAAAAATATCACAATAAAGACTATTGAAAAAACTGCTAATTTTAAAATTATCCCTGATCCGGCTTTTGCATCTTTTGATAAAAACGAACTTAAATTTCCTCTGGAAATCAGGAAGTGGGAAAAGGGTGATTTTTTTTATCCCCTGGGAATGAAAAACAGAAAAAAGCTCAGTGATTTTCTTATTGATGAGAAGATTTCAATTATTGAAAAACAAAAAATATATGTATTAACTTCAGGTGACGATATTGCATGGGTAATTGGATACCGTATAGATGACAGGTATAAAATCACCGGCAGGACAAAATCTGTCTTACTGCTGGAAGTAGTTAATTGATATCTATAAAAGTTGTTAAAATTCAGTTATATATTTAATGGTATAAATATATATAGTTAAATTCGCGCCCTTATAGACAACTTTCCAATTAAGCTGGTTGTCATTTTTACATCACTTTCTTAAATATAAACGGATATGCAGATGAAAAAGAAATTATATTTAATATTTATTACTTTACTATTTATAAATTCTGGCTTTTCGCAAATTGAGGAACCGGTAAAGTGGAGTTATTCAAAAAAAGAGCTTAAGAATAATGAAGCAGAATTAGTTTTTAGTGCAACCATCGAAGACGGCTGGCATTTATATTCGCAAAACATTGGGGATAACGGTCCGATACCAACAGCTTTTGTATTTAATAATCTTGACGGTTTTGAATTCCTTGATAAAAATATTAAGATTACAAAGGTTGAGGATTTTGAAAATGAGGGTGATAGTCTTTTTCAGGTTCTACTTAACGAAACGAAACCTATTGAAGAGTTTGACCCCAATTTTAATATGACTCTGAAATTTTATTCTCATGAAGCTGAATTCAAAACAAAAATTAAGATAACTTCCCCCAATCCGATTACTATAAAAGGCTATCTCGAATTTATGTGTTGTGACGATGAGAAATGTCTTCCTCCTGACGAAAGGGATTTTGAATTTTCTTTTCCGGGAACAGGAGAAGAAGTTGTAGTTGCAACAGACCAGTCTGCTAAGGGAGCATCAAATCAGGAAGAAATTATCTCCAGCGATGAAAATTTAGAATTCAATGCCAATAAATCAATGTGGGATATAATAATAGAGGCTATAATCTGGGGTTTTGTAGCACTCCTCACTCCTTGTGTCTTCCCCATGATTCCTATGACAATTACATTTTTCCTTAAAGGTGGTCAGAATAAAAGGCAGGGAAGAATTCAAGCATCTGCCTATGGGATTTCAATTGTTTTGTTATATACTATTCCAATCGCTATTATTATTCTGATAACATATTTTGTTGGCGGAAAAACAGTTACTACCGATATTTTTAACTGGTTAAGTACGCATTGGTTGCCAAACGTTTTCTTCTTCCTGATATTTATGTTTTTTGCTGCATCTTTCCTTGGAATGTTTGAGATTATACTTCCAAGTTGGATGGTAAGTAAAGCAGATTCAAAAGCTGATAAAGGTGGAATTATCGGAGCTTTCTTTATGGCTCTGACTTTGGTACTTGTTTCATTTTCGTGGACCGGCCCACTTGTCGGAACGGTCCTTGTTAAGTCGGCGCAGGGGGCGGTTTTTGAACCGATATTTGCAATGCTGGCATTTTCGATAGCCTTTGCATTGCCCTTTACATTGTTTGCCTTTTTCCCCGGGTGGTTGAAACAGATGCCCAAATCAGGTGGCTGGCTCAATTCTGTAAAAGTTGTGCTTGGATTTGTCGAAATTGCTCTTGGGTTGAAATT
>JAUVIX010000124.1 GCA_030592565.1 Chlorobiota bacterium | reverse complement strand
CCCTTTTAACCATTCGGGAAGAGTTAATTTAGGAAGATTCATCAATCCTATTGAGTCAGCTGTTGATAGCTTCGGTAACAATTGTATATCTTCGGGTATAATAACTTTTTGAGCATTAATAAAATTGAACCCGAAAATATTTGATAAGATTATTATTAAAATAATGAGGAAATTTCGTTTCATAATTTTTTAAAAATATGTTAATTAGCAAATCAAAGACATTTTATAGAAGAATAAGGTTGCAAAGGTCTCAATATACGAATCAGTGCCTTAATAGTTTAGGTGGCTGCAAGAAAACTCAGGTGTTTAGCTATAATTAGCATTAATTCATCTTTTTTGATTGGTTTGGTAATATAATCATTACACCCTGCTATAATTGCTTTTTCCCGATCTTCTGTCAGGGCATAAGCTGTTTGTGCAATAATGATTACATCCTTATTAAATTCCCTAATCTTCCGGGTAGCTTCATAACCATCCATTTCAGGCATTCTAATATCCATCAATATTAGATCAATATCTAGATTTTTTCGACAATGCTCGACCGCCTCTTTTCCAGTTTTTGCATACATAATCTCTTTACAAATACTTTTGATAATTATAGTGAGGTAAGTTTTAGATGTTTCTTCATCTTCAGCGATTAGAATATTCAGATTTTTAAGCTGGGCCACCTTTATCAATTCAGAAGCATCCTTTAGAGTGACCTTTTCATAATTTCTGGTTTCATAAGGAATTGTAAAATAGACCTGTGTTCCCTTACCTACTTCACTTTCAATCCATATTCTTCCGCCAAGCATTTCTACATATGCTTTTGTGATAGACAAGCCTAATCCAGCTCCTTCATATTGACTTGATAAAGACAGGTCGGCCTGAACAAAACGTTCAAAAATGATCGGTATCTTGTTCTGTGCAATTCCAATACCCGTATCCTTTACAAAAAACTCAAGAAAACTTCCCTTTTTCGTGTAGCCAAATTCTATTATGCCTTTATAGGTATATTTAATGGAATTTTTTATTAGATTTGTAAGTATGGCAAAAACCTTCTCTCGATCTGTTTTTATAACGGCTTCTTTTGCAGGTAGAGAGCTGATTAATTGTAACTTTTTTTCCTCTGTTTCAGGATAAAAAAACATATAAAGGTATTCAATCTGCTCATTTATATTTGTTTCTGAAAGTGACACTTTCATCTGGCCTGATTCAATTTTTGAGATATTTATCAAGTCGTTAATAATATTGAGCATACGTTTTCCGCTATTTTCAATAATGTTGATATACAATTGTTGCTTCTCACCGGAAAGTGATTTTCCTTTAAGCAGGTTAGCAAACCCCATTATTCCATTCATTGGAGTTCGTATTTCATGACTCATATTGGCAAGAAATGCTGACTTCAAACGGTCGTTTTCTTCGGCTTTTTCTTTTGCATTTTGCAAAGCATTTAAAAATTTAATCTTTTGTAAAGCGATATTAACCTGTTCTGTAACCGAATCCAAAAAATCAAATTCGCCTTTTCGCCAAATCCGGCGATACAAAATCTGGTTAAAAACCAATAAATAAAAGCCCTCCTCCCTGAAACTTACAGGCACCCAAAGACCACTTTTTATCTGCATATAATTGTGTAAAATTTCACCCGAACCGTCTTTATTAAGAGGAAGGGCCACCTGGTCAACATGGCTTTCTATTTTTGTACGATTTTCCCACAGCCAGTTTAACCCATCTCCGAAAACTGATATATCATAAGTGTCTAATGTCGGGCTGATTTCCTGTTCCTTCATATTTAGCCATTCGCTAAGGCCAATTAGTTTTCCTTTGTTAAAATCAACATTATAAATAAGCGCACGGTCTGTCTTAAGAGTTTCGCCAAGAATAGTAGTTGTTGCTTCAAAAATAACCTCTGGATTATCCTCTGAATTCACAAGTCGGGCAATCTTATTTAGAGCATTAGAATAGAGCAGTTGCTCGCGGATAGTCTTTTCAGCTTGTTTACGTTCAGTAATATCAGTAACCACACCGGCTATAGCAACTATATCGTTTTTTTCATCTCTAAGTAAGGTGGTTGTCATTTGTGTGGGGAATATAGTACCATCCCTGCGTATATGACCAACCTCACCTGTGTGGTGTCCATGTTTCTTAACTTGTAGGTTAAACGGCTCCACATCGCTCTTAAGCTGCTCTTCATTATGAAAAACAGTAAGGTTTTGGCCAAGCAATTCATCTTCTTTTTCATAGCCATGCATTATCACCCATTTTTTATTTACAAAAAGCAGATTTTCCTCCATATCGGCAATCGCCACTCCGTCAGCTGATTGCTCAACAACCGATGACAAGAAGCGGCTATGCTTCTCTGTTTGTTTAAATTTCTGTGTGTCAGTTGATTTATGCTTTCGACGTTTTTTCATCACTCAAGTCTATTTTCATTTATAAACTATTTCATAAATCTTATAGCCAATAATGACTTCATATTGATTGTTAATAATCTTTAAAACAATTTGTTACAATAAGTACAAAGTGCTTTTTCTATAAAAAATAATCAATAAAGATATAATAAATTTTTATTGTATGGCAAAAAAATGTTGACTGTTTCCAACTTTTCCCTTCTCTTTACCTAAAAACCGGCCGATACCTGATGAAAAACACAAAATTTCGAGTAAGACCGTCGGCACGGTATTCTCTGTCTATTACCGGAAATCCGGCAAGCAATTCAAAAATATTGCCTTTTTCGGTCTCCTTAATATAGGTAACATTCACATTAAGAGTTAATCCTTTTGAACCGTCTAAAACAACATTTTCATTATTTTTATAAATCTGGTCAGCCTGCAGTCGGAAGACAGGCATTAAAGTGAACAAAATTGATTGCCGGGTTTTTAATTCAAGTAATTTCTGTACCCTTAAAACCAAATCATCACCCCTTTTTAAGTTAGCCGACTCAAAATAGTTCAATTTAGCATTTGTTTGTCCTTCCTCACGAAGATATCCGTTTTTGTTTCTACCAAACGAGTGCTGGTAAGCCGCATAGAAACTCCAGCTTTTTACATTAGATAATGCTGCAACTATCACATCATAAGTTCCCAAACTGGTTTGATATGCCATTGGCAATGGTTTACCGTCCTCGCTAAAATCAGAATAGTTGCTTCTGAACCTACCTCCCCCGATAACAGAAAGGTCTGATTCATTTTTGCTAAAAACCTGCTGCAGAACCGAAACAATTCCATCACCTATGCCAGATGTTGAACCCAAATTTCCAAAAACCATTATATATGGTATCTGAAAATATATTTCTGTCCGGGAGGGTAATTGAACGCCTATTCCCAAAGAACTTTGAGAAATAAAAACAAACTTTTCCCCAAGTCCGAACGATTGCTCCACAAAACCAAAATATTGTACTTTTTTACTACTATCCAACTCTGGCAAATGACCTGCTATGCTACAAGCCCCGGCATCACTGCAACCCTGCGAAAATACCTGAAGACCCATACCCAACCCGATAAATAAAATAGTCAATTTTAATCTACTGATATTCATAATAATAAACATTTTAAGTATTTAGTCGGTAGGATTTGAAAATCCTTACTAATAGGAGAAAATCAGACTTTCAAAATCTAATAGGAATGGATAACGAAATCAGACAGTCAGGAGATGGAGCATACTTGATTAAAACTCATCATCATCCAAATCGGTAGCATTAATATTGTCACCTGAATTATATTTATCACAATCAACCTCTACGGAAAGAGGCTTCAATGGTTTTTCAAAATCAATATCCCGAAATATATTCAGCGTAGAATCAGCATAAACTTTTTCCATATAAAGAGCCCATACCGGTAATGCCATATTAGCACCCTGTCCGAGTGTAATTGTACGGAAGTGGGCTGCACGGTCTTCGCAACCTACCCAAATGCCGGTTGTCAATTTCGGTGTAATACCCATAAACCAGCCGTCAGATTGGTTATTCGTTGTTCCGGTTTTACCGGCAATAGGATTGTTATAAAAATATGTCAATCTTAATCTTATGCCTGTACCGTATTGAACAACACCTTGAAGTAAAACAAGCATCAGGTAAGCAGTCTCTTCGCTCATAGCCTCCTGCTGCTTCGGGATAAAAGTTTCAATTAAATTTCCGTTTTTATCTTCAATTCTTGTAATAAAAATCGGTTCAATATAAACACCTTTGTTTGCAAAAGTATTCATAGCACCCACCATTTCGTAAAGAGATATATCCGGAGTTCCGAGAACAATTGCCGGAACAGGATCGAGAAAGCCGGTGACACCCATTTTTTGTGCTATCTTAACAACCGATTGCGGAGAAAAACGCTTTATCAACCAGCCTGATATCCAGTTATTGGATGTTGCAAGTGCATATTTCAGACTTATTTCCAACCCTTTATCCTTATCTGTCGAGTTACGCGGCTCCCATGTATCTCCGTTATCAAGATATATAATAGGTTGAATATTGGGAAATTCGGTGCACGGCGAAAGTCCATTCTGCATTGCAAGAGTATAAAGAAATGGCTTAAAAGTAGAGCCTACCTGGCGTTTTGCCTGGGTAACATGGTCATACTGAAAATGCTTGTAATTAATACCTCCCACATAAGCTCTCACATATCCTGTATTCGGCTCCATCGACATTAATCCTGCCTGAAGATAAAACTTGTAATAATGAATGGAGTCCATTGGAGTCATAACAGTATCAATCTCACCTTTCCAGGAGAAGACCTTCATTTGTGTCGGAGTATTGAAAATTATTTTAATTGAATCCATCGAAACATCCACTTTTTTCAACCTGCGATATCTCTCCGAACGGCGCATAGCCTGGTTCATCAGTTTATTAACCTCCTGGCTGGCATTATTCTCAAAATAGAATGGGGCATTTTTATACCCTTTCCAGTGCCGGAAAAAGTTTGGTTGCAAATCCTGGCTCAGATGTTCTATGACAGCTTTCTCAGCATAGTTTTGCATTTTAGAGTTAATAGTAGTATAAATCTTTAATCCGTCTTCATAAAGATTATATGTTGAGCCGTCGGGCTTATAATGGTTATTACACCATTTTTTCAAAACGCCCCTTAAGTATTCTCTAAAATAAGTAGCGTGGCCGGTAATATGGCTTTGCCTCCCAAATTTCGACATGTCCACAGGCTGCATCTTCAGAGAATCATAAACAGCCTTATCAAGATAGCCGTATTTTACCATTTGCGACATCACAACATTCCGCCTGTATTTCACGGTATCCGGCCTTCTGACAGGATTATAAAGAGACGGGTTCTTCAGCATTCCTACCAGCACTGCCGACTCTTCAACATTTAATGAATCAGGAGTTGTGTTAAAATATATTTTGGCTGCCGATTTAATACCAACGGCATTGTTTACAAAGTCAAATTTATTGAGATACATTGTTATGATCTCATCCTTTGAATATCTTTTCTCCAGCTTTGAAGCTATCACCCACTCATTAAGCTTTTGTATTATTGTTTTGAATTTTTGCGATTTATCTCTTTCATGATACAGCAGTTTGGCAAACTGCTGAGTGATAGTACTTGCACCACCACTGAATTGCCCGGTAACAACACCTTTTATGGCTCTTAATAATGCTTTGAAATCGATGCCCGAATGATCGTAAAAACGAATGTCTTCGGTCGCAATGAGTGCATTAATAAGATTAGTATCAATATCGCAAAATTCAACATCGGAGCGGTTTTCAATATAATATTTACCAAGTACAATCCCATCTGAAGAATAAATCTCGGAAGCAAGATTAACTTTCGGATTTTCAAGCTCTTCAAAGGTAGGAATATATCCGAGTTTGCCTGATGAAATCATTGCAAAAAGGCCGATGATAAAAGCAATACTAAGTACAAACAACGACCAGAAAATAATAACATACTTACTATATTTAGCCCTGATCCTTTTGTTTATCTTACTCTCAATCCCATCGGAAGCACTCTTTTCTCTATTATTTCCCGAATCTAATTCTTCGCTCATATTAAATTATTTCCTCTTGTTATTAATAAAAAAGGGCTACTGGAATAAACTTCAAAAATAGAAAAATATTTTATACTGTAATTTTATTGATTAGTTTACCACCTCTTTCCTAAGCATATCCAGGGCCATTAGTGCTGTTCTCCGAATGTTGCGGCCTCGGTGTTCGCCAAAGTGAAACTGTATGGCAATTACTTTTTCAGGGGTTGCAACTGCAATCCAGGTGGTGCCTACCGGCTTTTCGTCAGTGCCTCCTGTTGGTCCCGCAACTCCGGAAGTGGCTATTGAAAAATCTGTCCCGAACATATCCCTGGCAGCTGCTGCCATCTGAATTATAACAGGCTCACTAACTGCTCCAAATTTCTCAAGGTCCTTATTCTTTACATTTAGAATTTTATTCTTTATCTCGTTGGCATAAGCCACAACCGAACCTTTGTAATAATCGGAACTACCCGAAATACTTGTAATAAGGTGAGCAATGTAGCCACCGGTACAGCTTTCTGCAGTGGAAATGGTTTTGCCTTTTTTGCGAAGCAAATTACCTACAATCTCCTCAAGGGTATCCTTATCAAATCCAAAAATATAATCACCTATTATCTCTGATAATCTTGTTATCTCATTTTCTACAATACTTACCTGATCAGCCCTCTCCTTTCCGGATGCTGTCAGCCGCAGCCGCACAATTCCGGGTTGAGGCAGGTAGGCCAGCTTTACATTTGGTGGCAGACTGTTTTCCCAATTCTCTATCATTGCAGCCATTTCCGATTCAGGAACTCCCTGGGTCAGGACGGTTTTATGAAATATTGCAGGCAGGTTACGTTTTTCTATCAGATTGGGAATGATATAATTGGAAACCATAGGTTTCATTTCAAATGGAACACCGGGCATTGATACAAATATTACCCCATCTTTCTCGAACCACATTCCGGAAGCAGTACCATGTTCATTACGAATTACAGTACAGTTATCAGGTACTTCAGCCTGTTTGCGGTTTAGCTCTGAAACCTGACGCCCCCTAACCCTGAAAATCTCCTTCACATCTTCAAATACAAGCTCATTAAAAACCAATTCTGATCCAAAAAAATCGCAAAGAGTCTGCTTGGTGATATCATCTTTTGTCGGGCCAAGCCCGCCGGTTATCAAAACCAGGTCTGCATGTTTACCAGCCGTTTCAAGGGCTTCAAAAATATGATCGTGATTGTCGGCCACCGAAACCGCCTGGTACACACTTATCCCTGCCATTGTCAGTTGCTCGCCTATCCAGGACGCATTTGTATTTACCACCTGACCAATCAGCAACTCGTCACCTATTGAAATTATTTCAGCTTTCATCTCTTTTTTTTATTGAATAACAGGCTTGTAGCCTTACTCTTCATTAACAATTAATTGTTAACATAAAACATATTTCACAATACACTCGTTAATATCAATTACATATATTTGTAATTTCTAACAAAAGTAGAAATATTCCTGATGACCAAATATAAAAAAATACCTGAATCGGAACTTATATTAAATCCGGGCGGCAGTATATATCATTTAAATTTGAAGCCCGAACAACTCGGCAGTACAGTTATTCTGGTCGGCGACCCCCAAAGGGTAGAAATAGTTTCCAACCATTTTGATAAGGTAGAATTTAAAAGTTGCAATAGAGAAATATGCACTCACACAGGAACTTTAAATAATAAAAGATTAACAGTACTCTCCACCGGAATGGGAACTGATAACATTGATATAGTACTGAATGAGCTTGATGCCCTTGTAAATGTAGATTTGAATAAAAGGGTAAAAAAAGATGAACATACCACTCTTAATATTATCCGGCTTGGTACTTCGGGAGCTCTTCAGCCTGATGTGCCATTAAATTCTTTTATAGTTTCTGAGTATGGCCTTGGACTTGACAGTGTGGTACTCTATTACGAGAAAAAGGAAGAGATTATTGAAAAAGAGCTGACAGAAGCTTTTTACAAATTTTCAAGCTGGCCTGAAGATCTGTCAAAGCCATATATAATAAAAGGGTCGGAGAAACTTGCCGAAAAACTTGGAAAAGGATTTTTAAAGGGTATCACTGCCACTTCGCCAGGGTTTTACGGGCCACAGGGAAGAGTTGTACGCCTTGAGCTAGCATATCCCAATATTATTAACTCTCTTCATAATTTCAAATATAAAGATAAACGGATTTTAAATTTTGAAATGGAGACATCAGCGCTGTATGGACTTGGAAAAATGCTGGGACATAATACACTGACTATTTGTGTTGCTATTGCTAACAGGTATCGTCGCGAATATAATAATGACTACAAAATTGCTGTTAAAAAACTAATTGAGACCGTTCTGGAACGGCTAACAACATAGAAAGTTTTGGTAATTAATTAAATATTATCGTGTTTTGCAAATAGTTTTATCAACTCATATAAAATCAATAAATAAAACATTGAGCAGGCTTACTATTCTCCTTTTATCTCTCATATTTTATGCACAGGTTGGGCATTGTGACACTATTGCCGATAAAAACACACAAAATATTGAGAAGCTTGAAAGCAAACTGTTTAAGGCAACTACCGTTGAGAAGCTTACTATTTTTAATCAGCTTTCAGAAAAATATCTGGAGGCAGATCCTGAATTGGCAAAGAAATATGCAACCAAAGCCATTGAGCTTGCAAATCTTCTTGAAGATAAACCCGAAAAATCACTGGCTTTATATAATCTGGGTAATGCTTATTATAATCTGTTAAAATATGACAATGCAACTGATGCTTATGAATATGCACTGAAAGCACGCGATAGTATTAGTAATGACACACTAAAGTCAAAGATATTAGTCTCTATAGGATTGTGCTATCTATATAAAAACGAATATGACAGCGCCAGAAGCATATTCTCTTCATTACTAACAAGTAAGGAACAATTGTTAAGCGAAGAAAGAATGACCTTACTCTATTCATATATTGGCGATACTTTTTATGGCAAAAGTAATTACGGACCTGCTTTGATAAACTATCACAAAGCTCTTAACATTGCAAAAACATTAGATGATAAGTTCCTGATTGCTACGATAAATAATGATATTGGTATTGTTTACAATGACCTGGGAGATTATGAGAAATCCTTGAATTACTATATGGAATCTCTGGATGGCTTTAAAAAAGCTAACAGCCAGACTGGAATTGCTCAATTATTTAACAATATCGGAATTGTATATTCCGACTGGGGTAACAGAGAAAAAGCCCTGGAGTATTATCAAAAATCACTTCAGATCGATAAAAAGCTGGGCAATACGTCAGGCATAGCCGGATCATACAATAATATCGGCATTATATATAGTGAATGGGGTCAAAACGATATTGCAATTGAATACTATTCCAAGACACTTAAGATTTATCAGGATTCTGACGACAAGTTGGGAATAGCACAAGTGACCAATAATCTTGGGGAGAGTTATTTTGAGATTGGAGAACATACCAAGGCTCTTGATTTTTTACAACAATCTCTGCGTATGGAGGAAGAATATGGAAATAAAAGAGGTATTGCCGAATCATATCTCACTTTAGGAGAATCATATTTCGCGCTTAAT